>DASSNR010000058.1:0-7445 GCA_035687925.1 Gemmatimonadaceae bacterium
GGGGACGCGGCGCCGCCTCGTCATCGTGGGCGGCGCGCTCGGCATGGCGGGCGCCCCGATGCTCGCCGCGCGCGCGGCGATGCGAAGCGGGATCGGGATGGTGCGCGTGCTCGTCGCGCCGCCGAACCTCGCCGCAGTGCAGCAACGCGTGCCGTACGCACTCGCGGGCACGTGGCCCGAGCTCGACGAGGACGTCCGCGCATCCGTGCTCGAGTGGGCGGACGCCGTGGTCATCGGCCCCGGGCTCGGACGCTCCGCCGAGAGTCGCGCACTCGTCGAGCGCATCCTTCGCGCATGGCGTGGCCCTGTGTTGCTGGATGCCGATGCGCTCAACGTGTTCGCGGGTGCGGCGAGCGAGCTTGGTGCGCTCCTCGCCGGCCGCTCGGCGCTCATCACGCCGCACGTCGCGGAGTTCGGACGGCTCGCCGGAATGTCCATCGCCGAGGTCGAGTCGCGCCGCTTCGAGATCGGTGCGGCGCTCGCGCGTACGGTGAACGCAGCCGTGCTCCTCAAGGGCGTGCCGACCGTCATCAGCGGTGTGGATGGGGAGCGCCTGGTGAGCGCGACGGGCAATCCCGTGCTCGCCGCTGCTGGAAGCGGGGATCTCCTGTCCGGCATCGCTGGCACGCTGCTCGCGCAGCTCGACGACGCGGTGGCCGCCGGCGCGTGTGCCGCGTGGGCGCATGGTCGTGCGGCGGAGCTCGCCACCCAAGGGCGCGCGACGATTCGCGGCATCACGTTGAAGCGCGTGGAGCGCGCACTCTCCGATGTGTGGCCGGGTGCCGCGATCACACCCGAGTACCCCGTGCTCGCCGAGCTCCCCGCCGTGCGGGATCGCGCATGACGCACGAGACCGCGCTGGCTCCGGGGCGCGAGTTCGACGTCGTCCGCGAGCTCATCGCGCGGTGGGGCGCGCGTGCATCGGGGATCGGCGACGACGCGGCGGTGCTCGATGTCCCCGCGGGCGAGCGGCTCGTCGTGAGCACGGATAGCTCGGTCGAACACACGCACTTTCGACGCGACTGGTTGTCCGCGCGCGAGATCGGCTACCGTGCCGCCGCCGCCGCCCTCAGCGATCTCGCCGCGATGGCCGCTGCGCCACTCGGTGTCGTCGTCGCGCTGTCGTGCCCGGAGTCGTGGCTCGGTGAGCTCGCGAACGTCGCCGAGGGAATCGGCGATGTGGTGGCGCATGCAGGCACGCACGTGGTCGGCGGCGACCTGTCGTCGGGCAAGGAGCTCGTGCTCGCGATCACCGTGCTCGGCACGGCACGCGCGCCGCTCGAGCGGCGCGGTGCACGACCCGGCGACCAGGTGTACGTGAGCGGCACGCTCGGCGGTCCGCTCGCCGCGCTCGATGCGCTCCGCGCGGGAGGCGAGCCATCGCCCGCAACACGCGCGCGCTTCGTGCACCCGGTACCCCGCATCCGCGAGGCGCGATGGCTCGCGTCGCACGGCGCGCACGCGATGATCGACATCTCCGATGGACTGCTGGGAGACGCCGCACACATTGCGGCCGCCAGCGGCGTGCGTCTCGTCCTCGAGCTCGACGCCTTGCCGACCATCGGCGACATGCGACCCGAGGACGCGGCGCTCAGCGGCGAGGAGTACGAGCTGCTCGCCGTCTCACCGACGGACATCGACACGTCCGCCTTCGAGCGCGACTTCGGCATCCCGCTCACACGCATCGGTCGCGTCGACGTCGGGAGCCCGACGGTCGAGGCGTACGTGCACGGCGAGCGCGTTGCATCGCGCGCCGGCTTCAGTCACTTTTCGTGAGCGATGCGCGCCCTCGTCTTCTATCCCGTCGTCATTCTCGCCACCCTCGCCCTCGGCACGCCGATCGCCGTCGTGACGCTCCTCGGCCGCCACATCGCGCCCGGGACCTTCTTCGCGCGCGCGCCGGGACTCTGGTGTCGCATCATTCTCCGCATGTCCGGCGTCCGGGTCGTCGTGCATGGCGCCGAGCACATGGCGCACGATGACGCCGCGGTGTATGTCGGCAACCACGTGAGCTGGTTCGACGTCTTCGCGCTCGGCATGGTGCTGCCGAGCTTCCGCTTCCTGGCGAAGAAGGAGCTCGCGTCGCTGCCGGTGTTCGGTCGCGCGGTGAAGGAGGTAGCGGCGATCTTCATCGACCGAAAGAATCGCCGTGCTGCGTTCGACGCGTACGCCGACGCCGCGAAGCAGATCCAGGCGGGGACGTCGGTGGTGGTCTACCCCGAGGGGACGCGCGGTCGCTCGTATGCGCTGCGTCCCTTCAAGAAGGGTCCTTTTGTGCTCGCCATCGCGGCGCAGGTGCCGATCGTGCCGGTGATCATTCACGGCACGCGCGAGATCCAGGGGAAGGGGGAGCTCGCCGTGCACGCGGGCACCGCCGAGCTCACCTTCCTCGAGCCCGTCCCCACCACCGGGCTGGCTTACGACGACCGCGACCGCCTGATGCAGATCGTCTGGCAGCGCATGGCCAGCGCCCTCGAATCGCGCTACGGCGTGCACAGCGAGGGCAGCGCGATAGACACGGCGCCGAGTGCCGCGTAGCTTTCCGGCCTGGCAGACAACCGTCTGCTCACAGTCGTCAGCCAGCAGTCGTCAGGGCGGGCAGACGCTGACCGAGGCTGTTCCCGACGACTGACGACTGACGACTGATGACTGCAGTTCTGACGACTGCAGTTCCGACGACCGACGACCGACGACCGATCTTATCCCATGTCCGAAATAGCCGATATCCGCGCCCGTGAGATTCTCGACAGCCGTGGGAATCCCACGGTAGAAGCTGACGTGTTCCTCGACAACGGCGTCATGGGGCGCGCGGCGGTGCCGAGCGGCGCGTCGACCGGCGAGCACGAAGCGATCGAGCTGCGCGACGCGGATCCCGAGCGCTACGGCGGGAAGGGCGTGCTGCGCGCCGTGCAGAACATCGAGGAGACGATCGCACCCGCGCTGCGCGGGATGCCGGCCGTCGATCAGATCGCCATCGACCGCGCGATGATCGATCTCGACGGCACGCCGAACAAGGAGCGACTCGGCGCGAACTCGATTCTCGCCGTGTCGATGGCGGTCGCGCGCGCCGCGGCGCTCAGCGTCAAGCTCCCGCTCTTCCGCTACATCGGCGGCCCGCTCGCGCGCACGCTTCCGGTACCGATGATGAACATCGTGAACGGCGGCGCGCACGCGGCGAACACGCTCGACCTCCAGGAGTACATGATCGTCCCCGTCGGCGCGGAGAGCTTCGGCGAAGCGCTGCGCACGGGCGCCGAAGTGTTCCACGCGCTGAAGAAGGTGCTGTCGAAGCGCGGACTCTCGACGGCGGTGGGAGACGAGGGCGGCTTCGCGCCCGACCTCAAGACCGATGAGGACGCGATCAAGATCATCATCGACGCGATCGAAGCGGCGAAGTATGCACCGGGCACCGAGGTTGCGATCGCGCTCGATGCGGCGTCGAGCGAGCTGTACAAGAACGGCGAGTACGTGTTCAAGAAGAGCGGCGGCGGCACACGCTCGGCCGACGGGATGATCGAGCTCTACACCAAGTGGCTCGACGAATACCCCATCGTGTCGATCGAGGATGGCCTCGCCGAGGACGACTGGAGCGGCTGGGAGAAGCTGACCGCACAGCTCGGCGACCGTGTGCAGCTCGTGGGCGACGACCTCTTCGTGACGAACACCGAGCGACTCGCGCGCGGGATCGAGAGCAGTGTGGCGAACGCGATTCTCATCAAGCTGAATCAGATCGGCACCGTGACGGAGACGCTCGAGGCGATCGAGCTCGCGCGCTCGGCGGGGTATCTGTCGGTGATCTCGCATCGATCCGGCGAGACGGCGGACACGTTCATCGCCGACTTCGCGGTGGGCACCGGCGTCGGGCAGATCAAGACGGGCTCGGTGTCGCGGAGCGAGCGCGTCGCCAAGTACAACGAGCTGCTTCGCATTGAGGAAGCGCTCGGCGACTCGGCGGAGTATCCTGGCGGCGCGATCTACGGGCTCTGATGGCGCGTGAGGTCGTGCGGCGAGCGCTGCTCGCCCTGCTCGCGATCGCCGTCGTCGCGTTCGCCGTCGAAGGGGGCGAGTACGGAACGAGCGACCTCGTGCGCCAGTGGATGCAAAAGAAGCAGCTCGTCGCCACGGTCGACACGCTGCAGCATCAGGTCGATTCGCTGAAGCGCGTGAAGCAGGCGGTGCTCACCGATCCCAAGGTGCAGGAGCGGATCGCGCGCGAGGAGTTCGGGATGGTGCGCGGGAACAAGGAAATTCTCTATCGGTTCGCGGAGCCGTCGGGGGATTCGGGGAAGCATTGAGCGCGTGGCGGGGTGGCTCCGAACGCTCGGGTGGAAGCGAACATACGCCGCTCCAGCTCCGTACCATTTCTTGACTTATGGACGCGTTTCGCTATTATTCGGATCACTGACGCGGGGTGGAGCAGCCTGGTAGCTCGTCGGGCTCATAACCCGAAGGTCGCGGGTTCAAATCCCGCCCCCGCTACTCGAGAACGCCGGACCTGAATTTTCAGGTCCGGCGTTTTGCTTGCAGCGCATCCCGCGCACCGCGCGCTCGACGTCCGCGTGTCGCTGCGTACATTACCCGCATGCGAATCGCGACCCGTTGCACCCTGCTCGCGGCGCCGCTCCTCGCGGCTGCTGCCCTGTGCGCGCCCGTGTGCGCCGCACAGTCGTCGAGCGCCGCCGCGCTCAACCCCACCGAGCGCTCGATCGCGCGCGCCGTGGATGCGCACAACGATGAAGCGCTCGCGCTGCTCGTGCGGCTGGTGAACATCAACAGCGGCACCATGAACTTCGCCGGCGTGCGTGCGGTGGGCGACATCCTCCGCGCGCAGTTCGACTCGCTCGGCTTCACCACGCGCTGGGTGGACGGCACGCCGTTCCATCGCGCGGGGCACCTCGTCGGCGAGCATCCGGGGCCGGGGCCGAAGATCCTGCTCATCGGCCATCTCGATACCGTGTTCGAGCCGAGCAGCCCCTTCCAGAAGCTCGAGATGCTGGCGGACAGCATGGCGCGAGGGCCGGGTGTCATCGACATGAAGGGAGGCGACGTCATCGCGCTGTACGCGCTGCGCGCGCTCAAGGACGCGGGCGCGCTCGACGCGATGCACGTGGTCGTCGTGTTCGATGGTGATGAGGAGGACGCGGGGACGCCGCTCACCGAAGCGCGTCGCACGCTCATCGACGCGGCGAAGGGTGCGGTGGCGGCGATCGGCTTCGAGGACGGCGCCGGCGATCCGCGCACCGCGGTCGTCTCACGGCGCGGCGATGTCGGGTGGACGCTCACGACGACCGGCGTCACCGCGCATTCATCGCAGATCTTCACGAAGGATGTGGGCGCGGGTGCCATCTACGAGGCGGCGCGCATCCTCGATCAGTTCTATCAGCGGCTGTCGGGGGAGCGGTATCTGACGTTCAATCCGGGCGTCGCGCTCGGCGGCACGGAGGTGACGCTCGACTCCACGCACACGACCGGCTCCGCGGCGGGGAAGGAGAACGTCGTCGCGCAGCGCATGGAGGTGGGCGGCGACCTGCGCACGCTGAGCCCCGCGCAACTCTCGAAAGCGCAGGCGGCGATGCGCGCGATCGTCAGCCGTCATCTCCCGCACACGACGGCGGAGCTCGAGTTTCAGGACGGCTATCCGCCGATGGCGCCGACCGCGGGCAACAAACGGCTGCTCGCGATGTACGATCGCGCGAGCCGCGACCTCGGCTTCGGGCCGGTGGTCGCGGTGGATCCGTCGCGCGCGGGTGCGGCGGACGTGTCGTTCGTGGCGAACGAGGTGCCGATGGCGATCGATGCGCTCGGGCTGGCGGGGCACGACGATCACTCTCCGCAGGAGACGGCGGATCTCAAGACGCTGCCGATGAAGACGAAGCGCGCGGCGGTGCTGCTGTATCGGCTGACGAAGACGGGAGGGAAGGGGGAGCAGGCGGGGCGGTAGCGCACCGCTCGCCGACGCGTCGGATGCGTCGTTCGATGCACACTGCCCGGAGTGCTCCGGGCCTTTGTTGCGGCACCCGTGCGGATTAGATTTGGGTGCTCGGATGGGTAGAAAACGGGTGGCATGTACGGCAGGGTAGCTCAGCCGGTTAGAGCACGGCACTCATAATGCCGGGGTCGAGGGTTCGAGTCCCTCCCCTGCTACTCAGCTAAAACGGCCAACTGCATGCAGTTGGCCGTTTTTGCATCATGATGTTCGGTGATTCCAGGCTGTAGCGGTAACGCGTACGGTAACATGAGATGTCGCGGCAGGAGTCGGCACATCGCGGCATCACGCGGAGCGCTCACAGGGCGGAGCGTCCGTGAGGTCGCTCCCGTCAGCTGATTCGACCGTGCGAGTTGACTCGGTCGCACCATCGGCAGCACCCTTCGTTTCGGTGCGCGGGCGTGAGATTCCGCGGCGGCGGCCATCGGGGAGCTTGGTGATGCCGCGCGCCGCGAGGTGCTTCCGCAACGCGATGTCCGACACACCGAGGTTGCCGGCGACGGCTTTCGTCGATGCGGCGGCGAGCATCTCGAGTAACTCGTCCACCGAAGGCCATTCGATCTTCTGGCGCGATGCCTTGACCGGCGGCTGCGGCGTGATGCTGTCCTCGGGCGGCACCACAGCCGAGTCCGGGGTCACTCCGACCTTCGCGTCGAGCTCCGCGGCCTTGCGCTCCCAGCGATCGCGCTCGTCGGAATTCGGAAAGAACTGGGCGTAGACCTTCAGGACGAGCACGGCGTTGACGTGCCCGAGTTGCTGCGCGATCACCTGCGGCGGCGTACCCGCACGAGCCGCGCGCACGGCATAGGTGTGACGATGATCGCGCATGGTGTAGCCCACATAGCACGGGTACTGCATGGCGAGCGGGAACACCGTTGCGATGAAGACGTCGCGCGCCACCCAGCGATCTGGGATGCCGGGGAAGAGTCTGTCATCCGGACGGAGGCTCTGGAGGCGCTCCGCCACGAAAGGCCACGCCCATTCGGCCACCCGTACAACGCGCTTGCGATTGTACGTCTTCGTGCCAGGGGCACACACCTCACGCGTGTCGGCCATCACGTCGCGGCAGCGAACCGCGAGTGCCGCAGACACTTCGATGCCGCTACCCGCCATGAGTGCATTGAAGGCGCGATACTCCGGATCCGCGAACGCGTGCACCAGTCGCACGGCCTCGATCGTCTCCAGGAAGTGCGTGCGTGGGTCGGCCGCGGGCGGAGCCGGCACCTTATCCATCGGATTATCACCGGTGAAGAGCCCAGCGAGGGTCAGGTGATCGATGAATGACCGCATCGCCGCGTGGTACTTCCTCTTCGTGGGGCCAGCGACCTCCAGATCCGTGAGCCAAGCGTAGAGTGCCGGAACGGTGAGGGCAGAAGCAGGACAGTACACCGTGAGCAACTGCTCCCGCGACATCTTGGGCCGGCGCACTTCGGAATTGCCGTCAGCCTGATTCGCCTCC
>DASSNR010000094.1:0-5219 GCA_035687925.1 Gemmatimonadaceae bacterium
GCTGCCCAAGTTGTAGGTCGCTGCACGGAAGCCATCAGAGACAAGAAAGGAGAGAGGAGAAAGGAGCCGGCTCACGGGGAGATTCTTCCCCGAGGCCGTGGCTCCTTTCTCCATTCTCCTCTCTCCTATCTGCTTGTTGCGGTTCAGCGCGTGCTGCTCGTATCGCGCTTTGCCGTCGTATCGCTCCGCATCGTGGTATCACGCATCTGCGTCGTGTCCCGGTATGCGCTCGTGTCACGGCGCATCGTCGTGTCTTGCAGCTGTGTCGTGTCCCGCATCTGTGTCGTGTCGCGCATCTGCGTCGTGTCCCGCATCTGCGTGGTGTCCCGCAACTGCGTGGTATCGCGCAACTGCGTCGTGTCCCGCAGCATCGACGTATCCCGCTGCGCGGTGGACGTGTCCCGCATCAAACCGGTATCACGCTGCAAGGTGGATGTATCGCGATTCAACGTCGTCGTGTCGCGATTCATCGTCGTATCCGTCTGCGGTGCAACCGCGCCAGGAGATTCCTGGGATTGGTTGTGGTGGCACGCCGCGACCGCCAGCGCGAGACCGGCAAGCACCGCGACTCGTTGCAACTGCATCCTGACCTCCAGTGTGTGAGTCGTCGAAGGGCGGGTCGGTAGCATTTTCCGTGCACGCTGCTGGGAAGCGGAGTGAAATGGATACGTCGCGTGTGTCTCGCGCCGCATCAGCGTACATGGCCGGGCATCGATCACGCGATGTTCGTGATGCCACGCACATCGCTGGCTACCTCCCCAGCCCGAAGCCGTAGGCCAGAAGCACCAGGATCACGAGGGCCACGACGATCCATACGACAACCGTGAGGCCGCCGTCCGGCCGGACCCGCGCCGTCGAGTTCCCGCGCATCTTCCCCTCGGGCTCGGCGCCGTGCCCCGCGACATCCGGTGTGTCGGGGACGGCGTCCGCACCACCCCGGCTCGTCTCCGGATCCTCGAAGCTGTTCGGGCCGAAACTCCGCTCTGGCATCTCGTACTCCTGCGCTACGACGAGAACCATCAGGTGCAGCAAATGGGCCACGATTGCTCGTGGCCCATGCATGCTTTCAGCAGCAACGACGCGACGATGACTCAGGACTCGTCGTGCTTCCCGCCGCTACCGAGATTGGCCGTGAGGAAGTCCCGGTTCATCCGGGCGATCACATCGATGCTGATCTCCTTCGGGCACACCTCCTGGCACTCACCATGGAAGGTGCACGCACCGAATCCCTCCTCGTCCATCTGCGCTACCATCGCGAGCACGCGACGATTGCGCTCCGGCTGTCCCTGCGGCAACAGCCCCAGGTGCGTGATCTTCGCGCCCGTGAAGAGCGACGCCGATCCATTCGGACACGCCGCCACGCACGCGCCACACCCGATGCACGCCGCAGCATCCATTGCCATGTCAGCGGTCGTCTTCGAGACGAGAATCTCGTTCGCATCCCGTGGACCACCGGGCGTCGCGGTGATGTAGCCACCGGCCTGGATGATTCGATCGAACGCGCTGCGATCGACGACGAGGTCGCGGATGACCGGGAACGCACGCGCGCGCCACGGCTCGATCGTGATCGAGTCCCCGTCGCGAAACGTGCGCATGTGCAGCTGGCACGTTGCGGTTCCATGCGACGGGCCGTGCGGGATGCCGTTGATCATCAAGCTGCACATCCCACAGATCCCTTCGCGGCAATCGCTGTCGAACGCGATCGGCTCCTGGCCGCGCGACATCAGCTCCTCGTTCACGACATCGAGCATTTCGAGGAACGACATGTCGGGGCTCACGTTCGTCGCCTGGTACTGCTCGAATCGCCCCTTTTCTCGCGGGCCCGCTTGCCGCCATACGTGAAGCGTCAGATTCATCCCGCGACGCGACGCCGCGTGCGGGGCCTCGTCCCGCGCCGTCGCGGGCTCGGCAACTGTATGCGTCATTACTTGTAGCTCCGCTGAGCGAGGTGAACGTACTCGAAGTCGAGCGGCTCCTTGTGGAGCGCCGGCGCCTTGCCGTCGCCGGTGTACTCCCACGCGGCGACGTACGCGAAGTGCTCATCGTCACGCAGCGCTTCGCCATCCGGCGTCTGATGCTCCTCGCGGAAGTGCGCACCGCACGACTCTTCGCGCTGCAGCGCATCGAGCGCGAGCAGCTCGCCAAGCTCGAAGAAGTCGGCGACGCGACCACCGCGCTCCAGCGCCTGGTTGAGGTTCGCATCACTCCCCGGCACGTTCACGTTCTCCCAGAACTCCGCGCGCAGCGCGGGGATCTTCGCCAGCGCCAGCTTGAGCCCCGCCGCGTTGCGCGACATGCCGCACAGATCCCAGAGAATCTGCCCGAGCTCGCGATGGAACGAGTCCACCGTGCGTCGTCCATTGATGGAGAGCAGCTTCTTGGTACGCTCGACCACGCATCGCTCGGCGTCCTTGAACGCCGGATGGCTCGTGTCCACCTTCTCCAACTTCGCGGACGCGAGATAGTCGCCGATCGTGTACGGGATCACGAAGTAGCCGTCGGCGAGCCCCTGCATCAGCGCGCTGGCACCCAACCGGTTCGCGCCGTGGTCGGAGAAGTTCGCCTCACCGATCACGTGCAGCCCGGGGAGCGTGCTCATCAAGTTGTAGTCCACCCACAGCCCGCCCATCGTGTAGTGGATGGCGGGATAGATGCGCATCGGGACCTTGTACGGATTCTCGGCGGTGATCCGCTCGTACATCTCGAACAGATTGCCGTAGCGGTCGCGGATCACGTCCTCGCCGAGCCGCTTGATGGCGTCCGCGAAATCGAGATAGACGCCGAGTCCGTTGGGACCGACGCCGCGCCCCTCATCGCACACTTCCTTCGCCGCGCGTGACGCGATGTCGCGCGGGCTCAGGTTCCCGAAGCTCGGGTACTTCCGCTCCAGATAGTAGTCGCGCTCGCTCTCGGGAATCTGATCGGGCGCGCGCGTGTCACCCTTCCGCTTCGGCACCCACACGCGCCCGTCGTTGCGCAGCGACTCGCTCATCAGCGTGAGCTTCGACTGGTATTCGCCGCTCCGCGGAATGCACGTCGGGTGAATCTGCGTGTAGCACGGATTCGCGAACGCGGCGCCACGCTTGTAGGCGCGCCAGCTCGCCGTCACGTTCGAGCCCTTCGCGTTCGTCGACAGGTAGAACGCGTTGCCGTAGCCGCCCGTCCCGAGCACGACCGCGTCGCCCGCATGCGACTCGACCTTCCCGGTCACGAGGTCGCGCGTCACGATCCCGCGCGCCTTCCCATCGATCACGACGACATCGAGCATCTCGGTACGCGGGTACATCTCCACGCTCCCGAGCGCGATCTGCCGCTCGAGCGCCTGGTACGCGCCGAGGAGCAGCTGCTGCCCCGTCTGTCCGCGCGCGTAGAAGGTGCGGGACACCTGCGCGCCGCCGAACGAGCGATTGGCGAGCAGCCCGCCGTACTCGCGCGCGAACGGCACGCCCTGCGCCACGCACTGGTCGATGATGTTGACGCTCACCTGCGCGAGCCGGTAGACGTTCGCCTCGCGCGAGCGGAAGTCGCCGCCCTTCACCGTGTCGTAGAACAGGCGGTAGACGCTGTCGCCGTCGTTCTGGTAGTTCTTCGCGGCGTTGATCCCGCCCTGCGCCGCGATGCTGTGCGCTCGGCGCGGCGAGTCCTGGAAGCAGAAGCACTTCACGTGGTAGCCAAGATCAGCGAGCGTCGCCGATGCCGACGCGCCCGCAAGCCCCGACCCCACCACGATGACCGTGTATTTCCGCTTGTTCGCCGGATTCACCAGCTTCATCTCGAAGCGATGCCGATCCCACTTCTGCTCGATCGGTCCAGCGGGAATGCGTGAGTTGAGCTCCATCGTTATCTCACCCATCCGAAGAAGATCGCGAGTGGCACGAGCGTGAAGCCCGCCCAGACGATCACCGAAATCACCGTCGCCACCGGCCGCCGGAACGGATTCGATGCGGGCCGGTTGACGCCGAGCGTGCGCGCCGAGCTCCACACACCGTGGAACAGGTGCAGCCCGAGCGCGATCATCGCGAGCACGTAGATCAGCGTTACCCACCAGATCTGGAAGCTACCGACCAGATTGCCGTACACGTCCCCGGGCGTGAATGTCTCCGGATGAATCGTGCCGGTGGTCATGTGCATCAGGTGGAAGGCGATGAACAGCGCGAGGGCGAGCCCGCCCCAGCGCATGGTGCTCGATGCGACCGTCGCCGCCTGTCGCTGCTTGCGCGCGTAGCCGACAGGGCGCGCAGCCATATCGATGCGCGCGAGTTGAATGGCCGCGACGATGTGCAGGAGCACCGAGATCAACAGGATGATCCGCGCGGCCCAGAGCAGCTCACCGATGCTGTTGTGAAGGAATGCCGAGTAGGCGTTGATCTTCGCCGCCCCGGAGAAGATCTGCAGGTTGCCGAGCATGTGGACGATCACGAACGCGACCATGATCCATCCAGTGGCCGCCATCACAATCTTCTTGCCGATCGTGGAGCGCCAGAAGAGCCCCACGCGGCCGACGGCCATGCCCGTTCGAGATGGTGTCGCGAGTTGCGTTGCCAAAAGACTCAACCCTCCCGGGAGATATCGATTACAGTGTGACCGCCTTCATCGGCCCGCGCACGGCGTCCGCGCTCTTCGTGAGCGCCGCACGCTCATCCGCGGTCAGCTCGACTTCGTAGATCTTCTCGAGCCCCTTGCGGCCGAGCTTGCACGGTACGCCGAGGAAGAGATCCTTCAGCCCGTACTCGCCCGTGAGCCACGCGGCGCAGGGGAGAATGCGGTGCTGGTCGAGCGCGATGCTCTCGCACATCTGCACCGCCGCGGCGGACGGCGCGTAGTAGGCCGAGCCCGTCTTCAGGTACTTCACGATCTCCGCACCGCCGGTGCGCGTGCGCTGGACGATCTCGTCGAGCGTCTTGCGATCGAGCAGCTGCGTCACCGGAATGCCGCTGATCGTCGTGTAGGAGATGAGCGGGACCATCGTGTCCCCGTGCCCACCGAGCACCATCGCCTGAATGTCGCGCACGGAGACATCGAGCGCTTCGGCAATGAACGAGCGATAGCGTGCGGTGTCGAGCACGCCGGCCATTCCGAGCACGCGCTCGCGTGGAAAGCCCGTGACCTTGAGCGTGACGTACGCCATCACGTCGAGCGGATTCGACACCATGATGACGATCGCGTTCGGCGATGTACGCTTGATCTGCTGCGACACCTGCTTCACGATGCCGGCGTTC
>DASSNR010000154.1:0-14943 GCA_035687925.1 Gemmatimonadaceae bacterium
TCGGCGCTGCCCTGGAACGCGTAGGTGGTCGCGTTCTGCCCGTCGAGCGTGGCCCCGGTCTCGCCGAGGAAGGTGTCGCCCGCCTTCGGCGTGATGCTCTGCCGCGCGTAGGTGCCCGCCCGCAGGTAGAACGTCGTCCCGCTGCCGTGCTGATCCACCGCCGCCTGGATGTTCGCCCCCGGACTCAACGTCACCGCCCTTGAGAGCGGCCGATTCGTTATCGCCCCGTCTCTCCCACCGCAACCCCAGCACGCGAGCGAGAGAGAGGCGAGCGACGAGGTCGCAGCGACACGTGCCCGGAATCGAACGCTCACGTGTACCCTGAAAGCATGGCCGTCTCGCTACCGTACGTTGTACCGAATCGTGAGGCGACGGTGCGCATTCCGACTGGGGCAGGCGCTTCAAGCGGCGTGCCCCCCACATCTCGCATTGATGAAAGAGAGGTGCGGAAGCCGCACGTGCGCAGAGGTCCCGCCGTCACGCCCGAACGCCGCGTCGAGCGGCACCGCTCGGTTGGTCAAGACGTGAAGAGCGCACACGTAGTGTGGCGCACGACTCGCCACCTGAAACCTGGCCTGACGACGCTGCGTACGGCGCGTCCCACGCCATATGCATCGCGATGCTTCTCGAGCGCGCCGACGATTTAAACCCCGGGTGCGCTTCCGGCATCCAACTCGTAGGCGTAGGCCGGCTCGCATCAGCGAGTCGCCGATACCGGACACCCGAACCGTCTTTGCATGCCTTCAACGTCTTTCTCGCGCTGTCGTACGTATGTCGTACTGGTCGTGATCGCTTTTCCCTCTGCCGTACGAGCGCAGGGGTCCGGCGCCTCGGTGCACCCCACTCCGCCGCCTGTAGCTACTGCGGCGCGGCGAGACGGCGCAATCGTCATTGACGGTCGGCTCGACGACGCGGCGTGGCAGCGGGCCACCCCAATCACCCAGTTCCGGCAGTTTCAACCCGACCAAGGCGCACCAGCCTCGCTCCCTATGGAAGTGCGCGTGCTGTACGATGACGCGGCGCTCTACATCGGAGCGCGCATGAGCCAGCCGGGCGGCGTCGTCGCGCCGCTCGCACGGCGCGACCAGCTCGTGGACGCGAACGGCAACAACGGCTCCTTCAACTCGCTCACCACCGACAAGCTGATCGTCGATCTCGATCCATATCACAATCACCTCGACAATGCCTGGTTCGAGGTGAACCCCGCCGGTGTGAAGGGTGATCAGTTCGACGGCGATCCGTCGTGGGATCCGATCTGGGAGGCTGCCGCGCACGTGGATTCGGCCGGCTGGACGGCCGAGATGCGCATCCCGTTCAGCCAGCTCCGCTTCTCGCGCGACAGCGTGCAGATGTGGGGGATGCAGATCTGGCGCTACATCGACAGCCGCAACGAGCACGACATGTGGGCGTACTGGCGCCAGAACGCCTCCGGCGGGCCCGCGTTCTACGGGCACCTGCGCGGGCTCACGATCGGGAGCCAGCCGCGACAGTTCGAGCTGCTGCCGTACGTCGTCATGGGGAGCACCTTCCAGCCCGTCGCAACCGGCGATCCCTATCACGATGGACACGCGATGCGTGTCGATGCGGGCGCCGACCTCAAGTACCTGCTCACCTCCAACCTGACGCTCGATGCGACCTTCAACCCGGACTTCGGGCAGGTCGAAGTCGATCCAGCCTCGCTGAACCTGAGCGCCTTCGAGACGTTCTACGACGAGAAGCGCCCCTTCTTCATCGCCGGCGCGAGCGCGTTCGATTTCGGCGGGATGAACTGCATGTTCTGCAGCAACACCTCGAGCCTGAGCGCATTCTACTCGCGCCGGATCGGTCGGCCGCCGCAGCTCGCCTCAGACGTCAGCAACATCGCCGCGTACTCCGACGTGCCGGAGAACACCGCCATCCTCGGCGCCGCGAAGATCACGGGGCGCACGCAGGGCGGGTACACCGTCGGGTTGCTCGACGCGGTGACCAACCAGGAGCGCGCCCGGTATCTCACCGCGCCGGGTGCACCCGAGGCGTCACAGATCGTCGAGCCGCTCACCAACTACTTCGTCGGACGTGTGAAGAAGGATCTCGGGGACGGCGCGACGACGGTCGGCGGGATCCTCACGTCCGTCTTCCGGCAGACGCGGGACAGCATGGTGAGCGACCAGCTGCGCAGCCACGCCGAAGCGGGTGGCGTCGACTGGAACCACACGTGGCATCGGCACGAGTACTCGTGGATGGGAAGTGCGCTGGTGTCCAGCGTCTCCGGGTCGCCGGCCGCGATCGCGAGCACGCAGCGCTCGAGCGCGCGCTATTTCCAGCGTCCCGACCGGCACGTGGGCGGAGGCGGCCTGTTCGATGCGCGCTACGACACCACCGCCACTGCGCTTCGTGGGTACGGGCTCTTCACGCGTGTCGCGAAGGACAACGGGACGTTTCTCTGGGAGGCGATGACCAACATTCGCAGCCCGGGGTTCGAGGTGAACGATCTCGCCTACCTCGATCGCGCCGACTACGTGTGGTTCAACGGAAACATCGGCAGCCAGTGGACCACGCCCACTCGCTGGTACCGCAGCATCGGCACCACCTTCGGCGGCGCCACGCAGTACAACTACGAGGGTGACCGCACCGAGACGGAGCTGCAGGCATTCTCCTCGATCACGTTCCTGAACTACTGGCGCATCCGGGCGATGTACATTCGCGACATTCCATCGTTCGACGACCGGCTGACGCGCGGCGGCCCCGTGGTGAAGCGCGCGGGCTACAACCTGGAAAATGCGGAAGTGTCCACCGACGCCCGCTCACCGGCCGTGTTCGATCTCTCGGTGCAGACCACGCAGGGCATCGGCGATCGGACGCACGGTTTCAAGCTGAGTCCGGGCATGGCCCTCAAGCCGGCTGCCAACATCTTCATCCAACTCTCTCCTACCTACCAGACCGACGAGGACGCGGCGCAGTACGTGATGGCGGTTGCCGATCCCACGGCGACAGCGTTCTTCGGTTCGCGCTACGTCTTCGGCTTCATCCGCACGAAGACCATCTCGCTCGACACGCGCATCAACTGGACGTTCACGCCGACGCTCACGCTGCAGCTCTACGCACAGCCGTTCGTCGCCAGTGGCAACTACACATCGTTCCGCGAGTTCGCCGCGCCGCGCACCGATCGAAAGCTGGTGTACGGGCGCGACGTCGGGTCCATCACCTTCGACGGATCGACGAACAGCTATCTCGTGGACCCGGATGGCGCGGGGCCGGCGGCGTCGTTCACCTTCGCGAACCCCGACTTCACGGACACCTCGCTGCGCGGGACGGCGGTGCTCCGCTGGGAGTATCGCCCGGGCTCGACGCTGTTCTTCGTGTGGACGCAGGAGCGCTCCGGTGAAGATCCGGCCGGCGACATGGCCTTCGGGAGCGCGGTCCGGAATATCGGGCGCGATCGAGCGACGAACGTGTTCCAGATCAAGGCCACCTACTGGATCGGGCGGTAGCACGTGTTCGGCGTGCGCGACTGATTCGTTCCGTCGCGCCGCCAGCCCGACAGTCGATCTCCGGCGTGCAGCTCACTCCACGTAGAGCAGCAGCTGCAGGCCGAGCAGCACGAACAGACCGGGGAGGAGGCTGGCCGACAGCCAGGTCACTGCGCGCTTCCGATCCGCCGTGACTTTGACGACGGCGATCGCGATCGCGATGACGCCCATCGCGGTGTGCTCGATGTGCACCATCCCCGAGTGGTGACCGCCGTGAAAGAGCAGGAAGACTCCGGCGAGCAGCATGACCGCGTAGAAGACGTAACTCCACAGCGGATGCGTGAGGCGCCCCGAGCGACGCAGCAGCTCGATCCCGCCGAGTGACAGCGCCATTACGGCGAAGAGCTTGTGCTGAATCCCCTCGACCGTCGACAGCTGCTTGACGAAGCGTGGCGGCCAGCTGGGGTCATCGCTGCGTACCAGCAGGTACAGCCCCAGGAGGAGCAGCGGGAGAGGCCAGAGGAGCCGCACTCGCTCCCGCTGCTTGCCGGATGCTGTCGCGTCGACATAGGCGAGAGCTCCGAGGAGGAGTACCAGCAGCCCGGAGAGGCGATGATTGAACAGCGAGAAGGCGTCCGGCCCATGCATCATGCCGGGCATCTGCTGAGCGAGGGTGTGCAACAATAGCCCGCGCATTGTCACGCTCCTGGCTTCGCGATGGTCTTCAGCTCCAACAATAGCTGTGTGGGCGGTGATGTGCATCACGCGGGACGGCCCGACCGCGTCCTCGCCTTCATCGCCAGGGAGGCACGACCCCTGCGAGGTAGACGACGCGCCACCGGCGGACGCCGGCGGAGGAGGGATGCGATGGGACAGCGGCGAATGTCGAAGGATCGGCGTGAACAGCGCGCACGCGTGCTGAGCCGCGAGCTGCGCGAGGGGCATGCGCCCGCACTCCGCCGCCGGCGCGGGATCGTGGGGCTCGCGCTGTTCGCGGCCGGCGCGATGGGGATCATGACGCTCTACCAGCTGGGCATCATCGAGCACGTGCCAGAGCCCAATCTGCCGAAGATCGATTCCGACCGCGTGAATGGGTCGGCGCAAGCGTATGAGCACTTTGCCACACCGGACGCGGCGCTCGGCTTCGGCAGCTACGCCGCGACGATGGTGCTCGCCGCGATGGGCGGCGCGGATCGCGCGCGCACGCGACCGTGGATTCCGCTCGCGCTGGCAGCGAAGGTGGGGTTCGACGTCGTGCAGGCGACGCGGCTCACCGTGTCGGAGTGGAGCGCATTCCGCGCGCTCTGCTTCTGGTGTCTCACGGCAACCGCGGCGACGGTGGCGACGGTGCCGTTGGTCGTCCCCGAAACACGCGCGGCGTTGCGCCAGCTCACCATGTAATGACACAGCGTTCGCGGTCCGGCAGCGCTCCCGGGATGGACAGCGTGGCGATGGGTGAAGGGGAGCGACAGATTCAGCGCGAGGGGGCGCACCGTCTCGGTGGCGAAGCGTCGCTGCGGGCGCTCGTGCACGCGCTGGCCGGCGCCGGCGATCTCGAGACGATCACGCGTCTCGCCGCGGACGCGGCGGTGGAAATGACGCGCGCATGCGGTGCGTACGTCGAGCAGGTCGTCACGGCCGACGATGAAGTGGAAGTGGTGGCGACGTCCGGAGACGGGGTGCCCCCGTTGCACACGCGAGTGTCGTATCCCGGCTCGCTCACCGAAGAAGTGATCGCGCGCGGCGAGCCGGCATTGCTCGCCGGGCGGCATCAACTCGGGACGCGGTTGACGCCCTACCTCGTTGAGCGGTGTCGCACCTGCTCCGGGATCGCCGTCCCGCTCATTCCTGAAGGCGAGGTCATGGGCGCACTGGTCATGCTGCGTTCCGACGTGCAAGGCCACTTCGATGCGACGGAATTGGACCGCGCGCGCACGCTGGGCGATCTGGCGTCGATCGCGCTCCGGCGCGTGCGGATCGTGGCGCGCGCACGCGAGGCGCGGGACGCGCTCAGCAAGAGCGAACGCGAGCAACGCATCCTTGCGGAGACCGGCCGTCTGCTGTCGTCAGCGCTCAATGTGCAGAAGACGCTGGACAGTCTTGCGCATCTCCTGGTCGAGCGATTATGCGACTGGTGCGCAATTTACTTGCCCGTTCCGGGCGGTGCGCGCCGCGCGGTGCTCGCGGGTCGAGATCCCGACGTGGAGAGGCTGGTCGCGAGCGTGGCCGGAGAATTCCTAGCGGGCGCGTCGAACGCGATCGTGATCCAGGTGCTGCGCACAGGTGAGAGCGCGTTGCTCGCCGACGTCCCGGAGCATCTCCTCACGGCTGCGGCAACCGGAAGTCCCGCATACGCGCACGTGCTCCACACGATCACACCGCAGTCCATCGTCGTCGTGCCGCTCATCGCCAGAGAGCGCATCCTGGGAGCGATTGGGCTGGTCTCCACCGATCCCTCGCGCCGCTACAGCGACGATGATCTGGAGCTCGCCCAGCAGGTCGCCGACCGTACGGCGCTCGCGATCGACAACGCGCGACTCTACGAGGAGGCGGAGCGGCGGGCGCGCGAGGAAGCCGCGCTGCGGCAGGCCACCCAGGCGGTGTCGGCCAGCTTCACGATCGAGGAGATCATCCACCAGATCGCGCGCAGCGCGCTGGTCGCGACGGATGCCACGGGCGCGTTCGTCGAACGGGTCAGTGTGGATGAGGAGGAACTCGAGGTCGTGGCTGCAGCTGGCCGGCATGTGCCGGCCGTCGGGGTGCGTGTCGCATTCGCCGGATCATCCGCGGAGTGGGTGATCGAGCATGATCAGGCGGAAGTCATCCCCGATCTCGGCGCGGTGGAGCGCTTGCGTCCCAAAGCACTCAGCGAGGCATGCAGCGGGTGTCCAGCGCTCGTGGTGCCGCTCGTCGATGCGGGTCAGGCCATCGGTGCACTGTTTCTGCTCCGTCCACCCGGGGCCGAGGGGTTCCGTCCGGACGAGTCCGAGCGCGCACTGACGTTCGCCAAGCTCGCGGCGCTGGCGTTCCGCAAAGTGGATCTGCTCCATACCGCGCAGCGCCGGCACGAGGAATTGGAGCACGTCATGGAGAGTCGCGCGCGGTTGATGCGCGGCTTCGGCCACGATGTCAGGAACCCGTTGGGTGCGGCCGATGGCTTCCTCGAGCTGCTCGAGGACGGGATCATGGGAGCGCTCACGGAGCAGCAGCGGGATGGCGTCCATCGGGCCCGAAATCTCATCCACACCGCGCTGGATCTCATCAGCGACCTGCTCGACCTCGCACGTGCGGAGGCGGGGCAGATCGACATCCATCCTCAGCCTGTGGATGTGCGCGACAGCGTGCGCGAGCTCGCCGGTTTGTACCAGGCGCAGGCCGAAGCGAAGCGCCTCTCGCTCGACGCGCACATTCCCGATGACTTCCCCGTCACACAATCGGACGCGAGTCGCATCCGGCAGATTCTCGGGAATCTGATCTCCAATGCGGTGAAGTACACCGACGCCGGCGGCATCCGCGTGGTGCTCGACATTCGTTCGGGCGATGATGCGCCGGGCCACGGGCGGTGGATCACGGTAGACGTCTCCGACACCGGTCCAGGCATTCCGCGCGAGATGCAGTCGCACATCTTCCAGGAGTTCATGCGCCTGCAATCGAACGGCGAAGGTGGTGCGGGGGTCGGGCTCGCGATCAGTCAGCGGATCGCGCACGCGCTCGGCGGTGCGATCACAGTGCAGAGCGAGCCGGGCGCGGGGAGCACCTTCACGCTGTGGATCCCGCTGACGGACGAGTGACGGCGCGCTGAGCGATCGGATCGCCGCCACGAGACGGTCTATATTTCGGCACGAAAGCGATGGTGCTTTCCCCGACCCCTGTCGAGGTTCCCGCGTGCCGTTTCGCCGTTGCTCTTCGCTGCTGTGTGCGATGCTCCTGCTCGCCGTCCCGACCCTTGTGTCGGCGCAACGCATCGGAGGGACGGCTCAGAAGGACACGGTAGCCGTGCATCGCGAGCCCATGATGATGGACATGTCGAGCGACACGATGTCGATGTCCGCCGCCATCGTGCTCCCGCTCGGGATTCCGATGACTCGACTCGGCTCGGGCACCTCCTGGCAACCCGATGCGGCGCCGATGCACACGTACATGTTCTCGGCGGGCGCGTGGGCATTCATGGCGATGGGCGAGGCGTACCTGCAATACGACCGGCAGGGGAGCGCTCGGGGAGACGATCAATTCGGGAGCGTCAACTGGGGGATGCTCATGGCGGGACATGAGCTCGCCGGCGGTCAGCTGCTGCTCCGCGGCATGTTGAGCCTCGAGCCATGGACGGTGACGCGACGAGGGTACCCGCTGCTGCTGCAATCGGGCGAGTCGTTCGGCGGCGGGGCGCTGCACGATCGGCAGCATCCGCACGATCTGTTCATGGAGCTCGCCGCGAGCTACGACCGCGCGCTGACGCGCACGCTCTCACTCGAGATCTACGCGGGCGCGGCGGGTGAGCCCGCGCTCGGGCCGGTGGCCTTTCCGCATCGAGCATCCGCGATGAGCGATCCGCTGGCGCCGCTCAGTCACCACTGGCAGGATGCCACGCACGTGACGTTCGGAGTCGCGACGGTCGGCGTGTACACGCGCCGCGTGAAGCTCGAGGGCTCGATCTTCAACGGCCGCGAGCCGGACGAGAATCGGACGAACTTCGATCTGCGCCGGCTCGACTCGTACTCCGGACGGGTGACGGTCAACCCGAACGATCGATGGAGCGTGAGCGCCTCGTACGGCTTTCTAGCGAGTCCGGAGGCGTTGCATCCCGAGGTCTCGGTGCATCGCATCACGGCGTCCGTGGCGAACGAGCATCCCCTCGGCGCGCTCGGCGAGTGGTCGAGCACGCTCGTCTACGGGGGGAACGCGGAGTCGGACGAGACGCACGTGTCGAACAGCGTGCTTGGCGAAACGAACGTGAACATCGATGGAACGAACATCGTGTTCGCGCGACTCGAGCTCGTGCAGAAGAGTGCGCGCGATCTCGCGATCAGCGAGGGGCCGCTCCCCGCCATCGTTCCGGGTGCGCCCTCTGAAACGACATACGACATCGGATCGTTCGTGCTGGGCTATGCGCGCGAGCTCGCGACGTTCGGCGGCGCGTCGCTGGCGCTCGGTGCACGCGGGTCAGTGGATGTCATCCCGGAAACGCTCCAGCCGGCGTACGGGACACGCACGCCGGCTGGATTCACCGTGTTCCTACGCATCGCCCCGCGTGCGATGCACGCGGGGGCGCGATCAGCGCTGCAGTACGAGTAGGGTAAACGACCCGGGGACCATCGGCGGGCGCCGGCGACGCTGACCGGCCGCGGGCTGCGCCGGCATCGGTCCGAACTTCGCGCCCACGGTGTACAGCGCGTGTGTCGACGGGTTGAGCTCCATGGTGCGCGCGCTCTGCATCGTCGGTACCGTCTGCACGACCGTGTAGTGATTCGGCGAATCCTCGTGGATCACGGTGATCGTCCCGTCGCCGCCGTTCGAGCTGAACGCATCGCTCGTGGCCGCGTCGAAGCGGCACGCATCCACACCGGCTCCGATCGGCATCGTCGTCACGAGCTTGCCGGCCTTCGCATCGGAGATCGCCATGACGTGGTTGCGGCAGCCGCTGAAGAGGCGATCGTGCGCGACATCGATCGCGAGTCCGGTGGGCGACTGGCAGGGCGCGATCGACCACTTGCGCGTGACCCTCATCGCCGCGGCGTCGATTTCGGCGATCTCGCCCGTGCTCTCGAGGTTGACGTACACCTTGCCGTGTCCGTCGCTCACGCCGAACTCGGGCTTCGCGCCCAGGTCCACGGTGCCGACGTTGCGGCCCGTGGCGCCGTCGATGACGCTCGACGACTGCGCATCGCCATTGAAGCTGAAGACGCGCTTCGTCGCGGGATCGAAGAGGATACCGTCGGCATCCTCGGCGGCCTTGGCTCTCCCCAGCACGGCGAGCGTCTTGAGGTCGAACATCACGACCGAGCTGTCGCGCCCCGAGGTCGCGAAGCCGTGGCCCGACGCGTAGTCGAACGCCACGCCGTGCGCGCCATCGATTCCACTGACTTCGCCGAGCACCTTGCCGTTGTCGGGATTGACGACCATCGCGCGGTCGCCGCGCGCGATGAACAGTCGATGGCCAACAGTGTCGAGCGCGAGGTAGTCCCAGCCGCCCTCGCCGCCGAGCGTGTACGTGTTCACGACGTGATAGGCTGCACGGCCGGCGCCCGCGTCCGCTGCGGGGTGGGCGGCCTGCGCCCATGCGGCGGGTGCGCACACGAACCCGAGCATCACGCTGATGACAGACAGGAACGATGGCGCTACACGACGCGGTGTGGACATGCGCTCTCCTGTACAAGAGGGGCTCACGGCACGCCAGCCCGCGTTCGCGGATGGCGGCACATGCATCGCCGAACGTACACAATGAACCTTACGCGAGGATTACAGAAGCGGTAGATGGGCGGAACGCGGTGTGCGGTCTGTGTGCGGCGTCGGGCGGCAAGCGGCGGTGCACGCGGACACCCGAGCCGGCGACTCGATCAAGCCGCACTTTGTCGCCACGGGGATTGCGTCCGATGCGCACATCGATGCAGATACTGTGGTGCAGGTCGATCGCGCGACGCTGCCACAGATCCTCCTCAATAAGGAGCGCTGAACCGATGCCGATGGATGTCTTCGCCATGGAACGCATGCAGTCGACGTGGGAGAACGTCGTCGCGCGCGACATGAGTGAATCGGGAATCCGCGCCGTGACACTGCGCGAGCTCATGGCGCTGGGGCTCGATCTCTCCACGATGCTCGACACGCCGCTCGGCTACAGCCAGTCGAACGGGACGATCGCGCTGCGCGAGCGGATCGCGGCGCTCTATCCCGGCGCGACGGTGGACCACATCGAGGTCACCAACGGGACGTCCGAGGCGAACTACGTGTTGGCGATGAGCCAGCTCGAGCCGGGCGACCGCTTCGCGCTCGAGGTGCCGAACTACCTGCAGCTGTGGGGCGTGCCGCGCGGGCTCGGCGCGACGATGGTGACCTTCCTACTGTGCGGCGACGCGAGCGGGCGATGGGGCGTCGATTGGGATGCGTTCGAGCGCGCGGTGACGCCCGGGACGAAGCTCGTCTATCTCACCAACCCCAACAATCCCACCGGCTTCATCCTCACGCGCGCCGACATGGAGCGCATCGTCGCGCGGTGCGAGGACGTCGGTGCGTATCTCATCGCGGACGAAGTGTATCAGGGCGCCGAGCGCGAGGGACCGCTCACGCCGAGCTTCTGGGGGATGTCCGATCGCGTGATCGTGACGAGCGGCCTCTCGAAGGCATACGGGCTTCCCGGCGTGCGCATCGGATGGATCGTCGGACCGCCGGACGTCATCGCGCAGTGCTGGGCGCAGCACGACTACATCACGATCGGGCCGAACAAGCTCTCGGACGCGATCGCGTGCGTGGCGGTCGAGCGCGACGTGCGACAGCGGCTCTACGATCGCACGCGCGTGATCCTGCGCGAGAACGTACCGGTGGCGGAAGCGTGGGTGGCGGAGCACGAGCGATTGGTTGCGTGGACGCCGCCGACTGCGACAGCGATGGCGTTCATGCGCTATCACGGCCCGCTCGCGGGCCGGCCGAGCGAGGAGATCGCGGCACAGCTGCGCGAGTCGCAGAATGTGCTCGTCGTGCCGGGGAGTCATCTCGGGCTCGAGGAGCATCTGCGCATCTGGACGGGCGGTGCGAGCGAGGTGCTGCACGATGGGCTCGCGCGCATCGGCCGCGGGCTCGAGCAGCTGGCCGCGCGATAATGCCTCCACGCATCGTAACGTTCGCCACGCAATAATGCCTCCGCGCATCGTGCCGCTCGAGGAGATCGAGCGGTCGCTCGACTATCCGCGCCTCTTCGACGAGATCGCCGCGGGGTTCGCGGCCTACTCCGCGGGCGATGTCGTCGTCCCTCCGGTGGGGCACCTCGGCTTCACAGAGCCGCGGGGCGACGTGCACATCAAGTACGGCTACGTTCGCGGCGACTCGGTCTACGTCATCAAGATCGCGTCGGGATTCGAGGAGAACGTGCGCAAGGGGCTGCCACCGGGCGACGGTATGATGCTGGTATTCGATCGGAAGACGGGCATTCCACTCGCCATGCTTCTGGACCGCGGATGGCTCACGGACGTGCGCACCGCTGCGGCCGGTGCGGTCGTCGCGCGCGTGATGGCGCCGAGTGTCGTGCGCCGCATCGGGATCGTGGGCGCCGGCGTGCAGGCGCGGCTGCAGCTCGAACTGCTCGCGCCGGTCACCCCGTGCCGCGACGTGATGGTGTGGAGCAGGACGCGCGAGCGCGCGGAGCAATTTGTGCGCGATATGACAGGGCAGGGGTTCCGCGTAGTGGTCGCACCGTCGGCGGATGAACTGGCGGGCGCGTGCAACCTGATCGTGACCGCGACCACGGCGCGCGCGCCGCTCTTTCGAGCCGACTCCGTGTGCCCCGGCACGCACGTGAGCGCATTCGGCGCCGACGCGCCGGGGAAGCAGGAGGTGGATGTCGAGCTCTTCCGGCGCGCCGATGTGGTGGTCGCCGACAGTCGCGCACAGGCGGCGGATCACGGCGATCTCGCGCATGCGCTCGCGGCGGGGACGGTGCAGATGTCGACGGTGCGCGAGCTGGGCGATGTGCTCGCGGGCCGAGTGCCCGGCCGCACGAGCGATGCGCAGATCACCGTCTGCGATCTCACCGGAGTCGCCGTGCAGGACATCGTGATCGCGAAGCACGTGCTGGGGTGGCTGGTCGAGCAGCCCACATAGCGAGCACGCGCGACCGCGCACGCCGCCGTCGTTACCTACTGCGCCATTGGCACTCTCGTCCGGCAGGTGGCGTCGTGTACTGAACAATCAGTGACCGGTGCGCCTACGTGCTCTTCGACGAGAGCCCGCCCCGCGCCATCGGCAGCGATCTGGGGCGCACGCCGGTCGCCTGGAAGATCGCGGACCCGACCGCCGGTGCGAGTGCCATGATCGGCGCCTCGCCCGCACCGAACGACGGCTGGTCCTTCCGATCGATGAGCACGACGTCGACGTCCGGCACATCGGCGAAGCGTGGGACGCGATAGTCGGCCAGGTGCGCATTGCGGATCACGCCGTGGTCGAAGTCGATGGCCTCGAACAGCGCGCCGCCGATCCCCTGAATGAGCGCGCCCGCGATCTGATTGCGGAGACCGTCGGGGTTCACGACGGCGCCGTTATCGAACGCAGAGACTGCGCGCACGATGCGCACGTCGCCGCTCGAGCGGTTGACCGCGACCTCCGCGCACGTCGCGATGTAGCCTCCCTTCTCGAAGCCGCCCGCGATGCCGATACCGTGCGCCATCGAATCGTGCGTCGTGCGCGCGCCGTTCTTCCAGCCGAATCGGTCGGCCGCCGCCTCGAACACGGCGCGCAGACGCGGGTCGTCGATGTTCTTCAGGCGGAGCTCGAGCGCGTCCATCCGCACCGCGTGCGCGAGGTCATCGATGTGCGTCTCGCGCGCGAAGTGATTCGCGGTGGCCGCGAGCGCGCGGTATGAGCCCTGACGCAGCGGCGAGTCGCTCGGATGAAAGCTGACGCGCTGATTGGCGATCGCGTACATCGGACGAATCGCGGCAGGACCCGAGTTGTAGTTGTCGAACGTCCACGCGGTGATCGTCCCGTCGCGGCGCACGCCGGCATCGACGTCGATCACGCCCGCGGGGCGGAAGTATGCCCAACGGAACTCCTCTTCGCGCGTCCACACGAGCTTCACCGGTCGGCCCGCGGCCTTTGCGAGTCTCGCGGCTTCGACCGCCGCCTCGCCGGTGTGCTTCCCGCCGTACCCCGAGCCCGTGTCGGGGACGATCACGCGCACGTTCGGCACGGGAAGGCCGAAGGCGTTCGCGAGCTCCTCGCGGACGGCGAATGGACGCTGCGTCCCGGTCCACACGGTGAGCTTGTCGCCTTTCGCATCATGCGTCCACTGCGCCACTGCCGCGCGCGGCTCCAGCGGCACGTGCGCGATGTACGCGACGGTGTACGTGGCCTGCAGGCGATGGTCGGCGGATGCGAGCGCCGAGCTCACGTCGCCCTTCACGAACGGCTCGGTCTCACGCCACCGCTCGCCTGCGCTGCCGCTCTCCTTCGGACGCGTGCGCTTCAGGTACGCGTAGATGTCACTCGATGAAGGCTGCGGTCCCGCTGCGGGCGTCCACGTCGCATGGATCGCCGTGAGCGCACGCTGGGCATCGGCGAGGCTCGGCGCCACGACGCCCGCGAAGTCGCCGTCGCGCGTCACGGTCACGCGCGGCATCGAGCGCGTGGCGCCCGCGTCGAAGCTCGCGAGCGTTGCACCGATCGACGGCGCGCGAAGCACCTTCCCGTGCAACATCCCCGGGACCCGCATGTCCGACGTGTATTGGTGGCGACCTGTGACGACAGCGCGCGCCCCGACCTTCGGTGCACTCGTCCCGGCGACGGTCCATCGTGCGGCCGGCGTCAGCGTCACATCGTCGCGTACCGTCTCGGTGAGGCGGCGCCCGGCGGTGAGGTCCCCGTAGCCGAGGGAGCGGTGCGAGCGTGGATCGGTTACGCGGCCGTCGGCGGCGGTGAGCGTGCTCCGGTCCACACCCCATCGCTCGGCCGCGAGCCCGATGAGGAGCTCACGCGCGGCCGCGCCGACCTTTCGCAGCTGCGTTCCCATCTGTGGCGTCGAGCGGCTGCCGAACGTCCCCATGTCGTACGGCGTCAGATCGGTGTCGCCCATCACCATGCGGATCGATGCGAGTGGGACGCGCAGCTCCTCGGCCGCTTCCTGCGCGAGCGATGTGCGAATGCCCTGGCCGAACTCCACCTTCCCGGTGTAGACGGTCACTGCACCGTGCTCATCGATGTGCAGCCACGCGCCGAGCTCTTCGGGCGCTTCGCCGGGCGAGTTGGGTTGCGCTCCCGATTGCCGGCCGCGCATCGGGAACGCGAACGCGTCCCGCGTGATGAGCGCGACGACGAGCCCCCCACCCAGCACCCTGAGAAATTCGCGGCGGGTGGTGCCGTTGCCATCGGTGTGCAGCGTGATCTCGCGCAGATCGTACTGCTCCTGTTCCGCGGTGCCGCCGTGCGACGCAGAGATCCGCGTCGAATCCGATTCGCGATGCGTGGTCATGGCTGCCGCTCCTGGAGCTGTTCGCTCTCGCCGGTTCGCGAGCGATCGTGCGCCGCCGGCTCAGGTGTCATCCCCGCCGCTCGCTGAATCGCGGCGACGATGCGCGGGTAGGTGCCGCACCGACAGACGTTGCCCTGCATGGAGCGCACGATCTCGTCGCGCGATGGCGATGGCGTCGTGTGCAGCAGCGCGACGCCCGCCATGATCATCCCCGGCGTGCAGAAGCCGCATTGCAGCGCGCCCTCATCCATGAAGGCTTGCTGCAGCGGGTGCAGCCGGCCGTCGCGCTCGAGCCCTTCGATGGTCGTCACCGGCGTGCCGGCC
>DASSNR010000150.1:0-9269 GCA_035687925.1 Gemmatimonadaceae bacterium
GCAGCACATCGTCGGCGTTCACCACGGGGACGATGCCGGTGTTCTGGTCGCGCATGATCCGCACCGCATCGCGAAGGCTCGTGTCGGGGTGTACCGCCTTGACGTCGCGCGTCATGATGTCGCGCGCCTCGAGCGGCTCGCGCCGCCAGCGCGAACGCCGCGTCTCGCGATCCGTCCACGCGGCCGCTTCGCTGGGCGAGCCCGTGGGCGGTAGGTTCACCGTGCCCCAGATGGAGCCGCGATCGAAGGGCTCGTCGCTCGAGCGTGCACGCTCCTCCGTGTAGCGCTGATGCTCGAAGCTCGCCTCCGGGTAGTTGCCGGACGCGCTCAATCCGCTGCGCGTGTCGACTGGGTGCGAGCGGCCACCCTGCTCGGTGCGCGAAGACGCGCCGCGATGCTGCTCGGCGCGACGCTCCCCGGACGTGGACCGGCCGCGAAGCGTCGAGTGCTCGCCATAGCCGGGCGTCCCGTATCCTACGTCAGACCCCGTGCTCGATGCGGAGCTGCGCGGACTCGAGGAACCGAACGACGGCACGGCGCCATAACCAAACGCGCGGTTGGCGCCGAGGCCGGGACCGAGATCCGAGCCGCGCTCCTCTCCGTAGCCCGGACCCGCGCCCAGGTTGTCGCCGAAGCTGGGTGAGATGGCCTCCGCGCGGTTGGCGAAGCTCTGGTCCGTCTCGAGGCCGAGCGTTTCGCGCGAGCGCGAGCCGTAGAATTCGTTGCGATCCACGCCGTAGCCGCGGGCGATGTCGTCCATCGATGGCATCGGCGTTGGCCCTTCCTCGCGCGTACCGGGCTGACCCTTCGCGCGACCGTGCCCGCCGCTCCGCGATCGTCGTTGCTGCGCACGCGCGAAGAACGATGATCCGATCACCTCGTTCCCCGACACGCCTTCCCCAGCCGCTTCCGCGAACCGGGTGGACTGCTCCTCGCTATCCTGCGTCTTGCGCTGCTTGCTGCGCTCTCTGTCCTGAGCCATCGGCACCTCCTGTCGCGGAGGGCGGCAGGGAATGTGCCAGATGCGACTCGCGATACCAGTATGCGACGGCGAGCAGGAACGCGCCGGCGAGTGCGCAGCTGCCGACCTTGAAGCCGACCGCACCGTAGCTCCACGCGCGCAGCACCGCCTTGAGCGCGGCGTAGATCGCGAGCGCGAGGCCAATGAAGCGCGCGAGCGGGAGCGCGCGCCGCCGGCCGGTGTAGATCGCGAGCACGCCGACGGCCGCGAAGTAGAGCACGAGCAGGAAGATCGCGACGTCGGGCGAATACGCGTGCGCGAGCTCGGCGCGTCCCCAGAAGAACGTGACGATGGCCGCCAGGATCGCCGCGGGCTGATGCAGCGTGGGCGCACTCGAGCCGGGTGCGTGGACGTCACCATCGACGCTCGCGCGTGGCCTCGCGGCCGCATCGAGCGCCGTCTGACGGAACTGCATCCACACCAACCAGCACGCCAGCGACACCGCGAGCATCGCGGCGGACGGCCGCGTGACGAACGGTGTGTACGTGTACGCGGCGCGTGCGAGGAGCTGCTCGTAGGTCGCGACGACGGCGATGCTGAGCGCGAGCACGATCGGCACGAGCAGCACATCGGCGGGCCAGCGCCGAAAGATGAGCGCGAAGAGGACCGCATGGGCCGCGAGCACGACCGCGAGCGGCAGCGGATGCGCGTGCAGCGCGAACAGCACCGCTGCACCGCTCGTGAGTCCCGCCACCATGATGTGCACGGGTCGCGTGTCGCTGTCGGCATCCCATGCGGCACACGCGGCGAACGCCGTCCAGAGCGCGGAGAGCGCCATGCCGTGCGGGCCGCTCGTGGCGCGATCCATCACGAGCAGTGCCGCACCGAAGAAACCGAGCGGGAGGAGGACGGCGGCCATCACATGGGCCGGCTCCGACAGCTCCGGCAGCCGCGCGATGAGATACGCAGTGACCGTCGCGGCGATGGGAATGCCGAGTGCGATCGCGATCGGCGCGGACGCGGGCTTGATCGCGGCGATGTGTGCGAGGAGCACGACCGCGAGATAGCCGAGCACGAACGTCCGGCGCTGGCGCGCACCGCCCCAGAGCGCGGCAGACCAGGCGCAGCACAACACGAAGAGCGCGGGTGCGAGCGCGGGGCGCCATCCTGCGAGCGTCGAGCCCATATCGATTCCCACGGCCGCGTACACGAGGCAGCCGAGCAACATGAGCCACGACGCGAGCGCCCACGCGCGATGGCGCACGGCGTACAGGCCGAGCGCGAGCACGACAAGCCCGTAGCCCAGGAGGACGAAGAGATTGCCCCGCCCGTCCGAGACGACGAACGGCGCGAGCAGCGCGCCGCCGGTGCCGACTACGAAGAGCGACTCCTCGTCGATGTGCAGCGCAAGTGCGGCGAGCGCGGCGGAGGCCGCCGCTGCGATCGCGAGCGCGACACCGGACGAGACGACGTGCAGCGATGGACCCGCGCCCCACGCTTCGACGTGGGCGAGGGCGAGCGCGAGCCCCAGGAGTACGTTCCCGAAGCGCTCAGCACCGCGCGCGCGAAGGCGGAGCCCGAGCGCGGCGACCGCGACCGCCACCACCGCGCCGATGACGAGTCGCACGTGCGGCCCGAGCTTGCCGTTCGCGATCGCCCAGGTGAGAAACGCGCCAGCGCCGACGACGATCGTGAGCGTGGCCAGCGCGATCGTACCGTAGCGGCCGATCAACGACTCGAGATCGAGCGGCTCGCGCGCGGGGCGCGACGGGACCGTGGCTCGCGGCACATCGCGCGCGGCGAACGGAGGCACCGCCTGGCCAGGTGCATGCGGTACATCGGCGGGCGGGCGCGGGGCGTGCGGCGCGGGCGATGACGGGGGCGGCGTGAGCGGCGGCGCAACGGGTTCGCGTCGCTCCCGCTCGCCCTGCTCCGCCACGTGCGCCCCGGAGCGCGTGGCATCCGACGACAACCGCAGCACCGCCTCCCGGAGATCCGCGACTTCGGCGCGAAGCGCGCGAACGACGTGCTCGAGCGCGGCGATGCGGTCAGCGTCGGACATGTGCAACCTTACGGCATCAATTCCGTTTTGGAAACCGCCGTCTGCACGATCGGGTACGTGCTGCCATCCGGCATCGTGCTCGTGATCGTCATCTTCTGCGAAACGGACGAACCGAGGTAGACGCCGCCGTGGCTCACGAAGTACGAGGCCGTGCCGGTCCCGTTCCCATCGACCGGGAGCTGCTGCCCTGCCTGACTCACCGCGCCCTTGATGGTCGTCACGATGTCGCGCGCCACGAGCACGGCCTTCTCACCATTGTAGGTCGTATCGCCCGCGATGTGCGACGTGGTGATCGTGCGACTGTCCACCGTCTGTCCGCTGGGCGACGCCGTCGTGGCGATCGTGTCGGCCCAGCTCGTCCCCACCTTCGCATTCGGTGGGAAGCCGACGAGAAAGTGCCGCAGCCCCTCGATGAACTGCTGCACGGCGGGGTTACCGGTCGTGTCCACGGACGACATGAGTGTGTAGACGCGGCCGCTGCGCGACATCGAGCCCTTGACCATCAGCCCCTGGTACGGCGTCACGTCGGGGATCGGGATTGCCGGCTTCGCCGACACGTCGATCGAATCGAGCTGGATCGCGTAGACGAGCGTGTCGCCCGCGTGGGGGAGCAGCGTCACGGTGACCTGCTGCTCCGTCGCGATGTCCACCTGCTGCGCCTTCCGGCCGCCCATCTCTTGCTGGTACGTGACGGTGGAGGTCACGTAGTAGCGATGCGTACCGGGGGCGTACGTGATCCCTCCACCCTGCGCGTGCAGCGCACCGGCGCCGAGCAGCATGGATGCGAGCAAGGACAACGGTGCAATCGAAGTCGACATCGGGAGTCCTCGAGGGCGCGTGGGGTGCATGAAGCGGCCGGCGCGTTGCGCGCGGACCGACCTGCCGTGCAGGGGTGCGACGGTGCGCATCGTACAGACGATGCCGGCGTCGTGATCGCCACAAAGGTAGCGAGCGAGCGCGCGATGAGCCTAGAGGGACTGCTGTCATTCGGAGGGAGCGACGCCGCCGAGGGATCTTGCTGGCCGCCCGAGATTCCTCGCTGCGCTCGGAATGACAAGCGCCCGAGATTCCGCGCTGCGCACGGAATGACACGCGCGCTGTATTGTGCTCGTTCCGCGGTCGGTTACCTTCCCAACCAACCCCACTCGACGTCCGCATGGCCACGCACGGCACGCACGAAACGATCGCCATCCCCCGCACGCGCACGCTGCAATTCGGCCGGAAGCTGCGCGCGTGGTACCGCGCGAACTGCCGCGACCTGCCGTGGCGGCGCACACGCAATCCGTACGCGGTGCTGGTGTCGGAGCTCATGCTGCAGCAGACGCAGGTCTCGCGCGTGGTGCCCAAGTACGGCGAGTTCCTGGCGCGCTTCCCCTCGCTGGAGTCGGTGGCCGCCGCGCGTCCACAACGCGTGATGGAAGCGTGGAGCGGGCTCGGCTATTACGCGCGTGCGCGCAACCTGCATGCACTGGCGCGCACGGTCGCGCGGTGCGGCGAGCCGGCGACACTCCCGTCGGAGCCCGAGGCGCTCCGCGCGCTCCCCGGGATCGGTGCCTACACGGCGGGCGCCGTCGCCTCGTTCGCCTACGAGCGACGCGTGCCGCTCGTCGACACGAACGTCGCGCGCGTGCTGCGGCGCGTGTTCGCGCCGCACCTCGATACGCGGCGCGGCCCCGGGCATCGCGCGGTGTGGCGCATCGCGCAGGAGATCCTCCCCCGCACGGGGCGCACCGCCTACACGCACAATCAGGCGCTGATGGAGCTTGGCGCACTCGTCTGCACGGCGCGCGCACCGCGGTGCGATGCGTGTCCCGTGCGCGCGCTGTGCGCTACCGTTGCGCAGGCGCGCCGGGCGTCGCGCCCGCGCCCGCGCACCCCGTGAGCGGCAGATGGGTATAACGAAGGTGCACCCGTACGTCGCGCGCGCAGTCGCCATTCACTACTTCGTGCCGAGCATCATCGGCGCGATCGTCTTCCTGGTCGTCTTCTTCCTCTGGAAGAAGGAGGCGATCATGCGCCTCGTCCGCATCAGCGGACAGTGGGGCGCGGTGATCGTCCCGCGCGTGCTCGCCGTGACGACGTTCCTCGCCGGCGCGATCCTCCTCTTCTCCGGTGCGACACCGGCCGTCGGAAACCGGTTGCACTGGCTCGACAGCTTCCTTCCGCTTCCGATCGTCGAGGTGTCGCACCTGTTCGGCAGCCTCGCGGGTGCGGGGCTGCTCATCCTCGCGCGCGGGATCCAGCGCCGGCTCGATGCGGCGTACCATCTCACCGTCGCGCTCCTCGCCGCCGGCATTCTCTTCTCGCTGCTTCGCGCGTTCGACTACGAGGAGGCGATCCTTCTCTCGGTGATGCTCGCGGCGCTGCTGCCGAGCCGGCGCTACTTCTACCGCAAGGCGTCGCTCATCGAGGAGCGATTCACGAGCGGGTGGATCGCGGCGATCACGCTCGTCGTGCTCGGCTCGATTGCGTTCGGCGTCATCCTCTACCACAACGGCATCTACCGGAACGAACAGTTCTGGCACTTCGGGCCGTTCAGCGAAGGGCCGCGCTTCATCCGTGCGACGATGGGGACGGTCATCGTGCTCGTGATCTTCGCCGTCGCGCGGCTGATCCGTCCGGCGCGCCCGCGCCGAGCGCTGCCGAGCGATGCGGAGCTGCGCGAGGCATCGGCGATCGTCGCCCGCTCGCCGGAGGCTGCATCGCACCTCGCCCTCCTCGGCGACAAGACGCTGCTCTTCGACGACGCGCGCACGGGGTTCGTGATGTACGGCCATCGCGGGCGCAGCTGGGTGGCGCTCGGTGATCCCGTGGCGCCGCGCGAGGCGGTGCCCGATCTCGTGCAGCGCTTCGTCGCGCTCGCCGACCGGCACGGCGGCTGGCCCGTCTTCTACAAGGTGGGGCGCGAGCAGCTGTATCTGTATCTCGATATGGGGTTCAGCGTCACGAAGCTCGGCGAGGAGGCGCGCGTCGCGCTCCCGGAGTTCTCGCTCGAGGGGCCGACGCGCACCACGCTGCGCCGCGTGTATCGCAAGAGCGTGAAAGATGGTTGCACCTTCGAGCTGGTCGAGCCGCACGATGTGGCGCGCGTGATGCGCGAGCTCGAGCGCATCTCGGACAGCTGGCTCGCGGCGAAGAAGACGCGGGAGAAGGGGTTCTCACTCGGCTTCTTCAGCGATCGCTACGTGCGGTGCTATCCGGTGGGGCTCGTGCGGTTCAATGGAAAGGCGGTGGCGTTCGCGAACCTGTGGCCGTCGGGATGTCACGAAGAGCTCGAGGTGGACCTCATGCGCTTCTCGCCCGATGCGCCGCCCGCGATCATGCGCTACCTGCTCATCGAATGCATCGAGTGGGGGAAGGCGCAAGGCTACCGATGGTTCAACCTCGGCATGGCGCCGCTCTCGGGGCTTCGCGCGTCGACCGTCGCGCCGCTCTGGAATCAGATCGCCTTCGCTGTGTACGGGCACGGCGAGCGGTTCTACAACTTCCAGGGGATCCGGCGGTTCAAGGAGTGGTTCCACCCCGAGTGGGAGCCGAAGTATCTCGTGTCGCCGGGCGGCGCACTCCGCCCGCTCGTGCTCGCGAACATCGCGTCGCTGATCGCGGGGGGGTTGGAAGGGGTTGTAAGAAAGTAGAATTGGGAGCTATTAGCTGTGAGCTGTGAGCTCTGAGCTTTGGGCTGTGAGCCTGGTTGTGAGCACGGAAATCAAGCACGCCTCTGGCTCACAACCCACTCACAACCCACAGCTCACCGCTCACAGCTCATAGCCCTCCCCACCTCCATCGCGTATCTTAGCCGCATCCAACCCACCCGGAGTCGCCCGTGCCAGCCGATGCGTTTCGCCCACGCACCACATCGGAACTGCTCGATGCGTCCATCCAGATGCTCCGCGCGCACTATGCGTCGTTTCTGGCGCTGAGCGTGATCGGGCTCCTGCCGCAGATCCTCCTCAACATCTACAACGTGTCGGTGCTCGTCCCGCAGTACGCGGAGCGCGCGATCCTGTACTCGCTTCCGCTGCTGCTCATCTCGTGGCTCTGGTTCGCGATCATGGACGCCGCCATCGTGAAGGCGGCGTCGGACGCGTACCTCGGCGAGGCGATCGCGCCGCGTGCGGTGTTGCGCCAGGCGCTGGGCCGCACCGGGACGATCGTCCTCGCGATGATCGTGAAGTACGTGTTGATCTTCGTCGGTTACGTGCTGGTCATGATCGCCGCGGCGTTCGCCTGCGTGATGCTGCTGGCGGTCGTCTGGGGGATCATGGCCGTGACCGGCCACGGGCTTGGCGGCGTGAAGTCGCCAGGATTCGCGGTCGCACTGGGCGTGATCGCCGGCATCGTCTTCGTCTCCGCGCTGCTCTGGTGGATCTTCTTCGCTTCGGCGCGGATGTTCGCCTATCGACCGGCCATCATGATCGAGCGGTGCGATGCGGACGCATCGCTGCGCCGCTCGAACACCCTCACACGCGGCAACACGATGAAGGTGGTGCTCGTGTTCCTGCTGGCGTTCATCATCTACTTCGCCGCACTGCTGCTCCTCTTCGGCATCGTGTATCTCGCGTCCGGCCGCAGCGTGGTGGCGCAGGCGACGTACGGCATTGCCGGCATCTTCGCCTACCCGCTCGTCCCCATCGTCACGACGCTGTTGTACTACGATCTGCGGATGCGGAAGGAAGGGTACGACATCGAGCTGATGGCGGGCGCCCTGGAGCTGCGGGATGCGGGAAGCGGGATGCGGGATGCGGCACTGCCTCGGGGTTGAGGGCTCTCTTTCCACGAGCCGTTCCCGCTTCCCGCATCCCGCATAGCGCATCCCTCGAGTTCATGCAGATCCCCGACTCCACCATTCGCGCCACCACTGACAAGGTCTTCAGCGCGCAGGCGTATCATCCGTTCTCACCGCTCGCGCGGGTCTACCAGTGGATCGACATGCTGCTCCAGCGCTTCTTCGAGGCGTTGGGGCGGCTGCTGCCGTCGCGCGCGGAGTCGCCCACGCTGTACTGGTTCACGGTGGTGGTGCTCGCGCTCGTGCTCATCAGCGTCGTGGTGGGTGCGGTGTGGCGGTGGCAGCAGAACCGGATCGCGCGAGCGACGTTCGGGACGAAGCGCGATGAGCGCGCCGTCACCACGTACGCGGACCCCTGGCGCGCGGCGCAGCGGCTCGCAGCCGAGGGGGCGTTCACCGAAGCCGCGCACGCGCTGTATCAGGCGTTGCTGCAGGGAATCGAGCGTCAGGGCCAGCTGCGCGTGCATCCATCGAAGACGGCAGGCGACTACGTGCGCGAGCTCCGCGCCGCGTCGTCCACGCGCTTCGAGCGCTTCCGCGCCTTCGCGCGGTCGTATGAAACGGTAGTGTACGGCCTCGGCACCTGCGATCGTGAGCGGTACGAGCGATTGCACCTGCTGGCGACGGAGATGTTGCAGCCGCATGGCTGAGCGCAGCGGACTCGAGCGGTGGCTCACGCCGCGCGTGGTGCTCGTCGGCGTGGTGCTCCTGATCGTGGGAGCATTCGCGCTCATCCCGCGCTCGTACACGGGCGATGCGGTGCCGCCGCTCACGAGCTACTCCGCGAACCAGTATGGCTCACGCGGCCTGCTCGAGATCTGGCAGCGCCTGGGGTGGCGCGTGCAGCGTCGTCTCGGGCCGCTCTACGCGCCGCTCGATACCAGCGCCGTGTACCTCGTGCTCGATCCCCCGCTCACGCTCACCACGAACGAAGTGCGCGACCTCCTCGAAGCCGTGCGTCGTGGCGCGAGCGCGGTGGTCGTTCCTCGCGCGGACACCCCGCTCGCCGACTCGCTGCACCTCGCCCAATCGGAATCGACGATGATGCCGTACGCCGCTCTGGACTCGACGCAGGCGGACGAGGAGCCATCCGACAGCGCGGAGACCGACAGCACCGCGACGGATTCCGCGAGCGCCGACACCGCGGCGTCCAGCGCGTCCGCCGACAGCGATTCCGTCGCGAGCGATGATGTCGATGAAGACACATTCGACACAGCCGATCCGACCGAGCTCAGCGTATTCTGGCGATACCTCACCCCGACCGCCCCGCTCCCGCGCGACACCGCGATGTTCGCAGCCGTGCGGGACCGCAAGCACCGCGTGCGCCCCGTGGTGCTCGGTCTCCCGCTGGGACGTGGGCGGCTGGTGGTCGTCGCCGATCCCCGCATCTTCCGCAATGAGATCGTCCGGCAGGGCGATGCGGCCGTCTTCGACACGCGGCTCATCGAGTGGCTCACGCG
>DASSNR010000159.1:0-5841 GCA_035687925.1 Gemmatimonadaceae bacterium
GTCGAGCTCGGTGACGAAGTCGCTCCTCCTCGATCCCGCGAACCCCGAGTGGCGCCGGCAATCGCCGCCGGTGTGGTACGCGCGATTCGAGACGTCGAAGGGGAGCTTCGTGGTCGAGTGCGTGCGCGCGCACGGGCCGAACGGATCGGATCGCTTCTACAATCTCATCCGGCTCGGCTACTACAACGACGTGCGCTTTCACCGGGTGATCGCGCACTACATCGCGCAGTGGGGGTTGAACGGGGATCCGGCCGTGAACCAGGCGTGGCTGCACGCACAGTTTCCGGACGATCCGAAGTACGGCAGCAACGTGCGCGGCACGCTCGCGTTCGCGCGCGACACCGTGCCCGGCACATCGAACACGCAGGTCTACATCAACCTGCGGGACAACACGCGCAACGACACGAACCCCTTCGCCATCTTCGGGCGCGTGATCAGCGGGATGGATGTCGTCGACAGTCTCTACGCGGGCTACGGCGACCGCTCGGGAAGCGGCGTGCGGCAGCATCGCCAGGGGAATATCATCGCCGGCGGAAATGCGTATCTTGATCGCGAGTTCCCGCTGCTGTCGCATCTGATCCGCGCCGAGATCATCGAGAAGCCCGCGGGCGAGTGAGCCGCGGCGCACCGGGCGCTGGGTCATCCCGAGCGAAACCTGTCATTCCGAGCGCAGCGAGGAATCTCGGGCTAGCGTGTCATTCCGAGCGATAGCGAGGAATCTCGGGCTGCCAGCGAGATCCCTCGCTGCGCTCGGGATGACCACGCTGCGCTCGGGATGACAACGCTGCGCTCGGGATGACAACGCTGCGCTCGGGACGACAACGCGGCGCTCGGATTGCCACCACCACACGGAGAGCCCCCACATGAGCGAGTCGCTCCACGATCGGATCGTCGGCGCGGTCGGCGATCATTACGCGCTGGAGGACGAGATCGGGCGCGGCGGAATGTCGGTGGTGTATCGCGCGCGCGATCTCCGGCTCAACCGACCCGTCGCGATCAAGGTGCTGCCGCCCGAGCTGGCGTACGATCCCGCGGTCAGCGCGCGCTTCACGCGCGAGGCGCAGACCTCGGCGCAGCTCGCGCACGCGCACATCGTGCCGATCTTCGACGTCGGCGAGCGCGACGGGATCGCGTATCTCGTGATGGCGCACGTGAGCGGCGGGAGTCTCGCGACGCTGCTCGCGCATGAGCCGAGGCAGTCCATCGATGAGGTGCGGCGGCTCGTTGCCGAGGTCGCGGACGCACTCGGCTACGCACACGGGCGCGGCGTGATTCATCGCGACATCAAGCCGGACAACATCCTGCTCGACGGCGAGTCGGGGCGCGCGATGGTGACCGACTTCGGCATCGCGCGCGCCATCGAGGCGGGGACGCGGCTCACCGTCACCGGGATCGCGGTCGGCACGCCGGCGTACATGTCGCCCGAGCAGGCCGCGGGCGAGCGCGAGATCGATGGGCGGAGCGACATCTACTCACTCGGCGTGCTCGCGTATCAGATGCTGACGGGACGGCTCCCGTTCTCGGCGAGCAACTCGATGGCGATGATGGTGAAGCACATGACGGAGAAGCCGCGCCCCATCGCCGAGCTGCGGCCGGACACGCCGAAGGCGATGCGCGAGGCGATCGAGCGCGCGCTCGCGAAAGCACCCGAGGATCGATGGCCGACGGTGGCGACGCTGTGCGAGGCGATCACGGCGGAGCAGGCGCCGGGTGCATCGTGGCGCGCGGAGCGGCGGGAGGTGGTGCGGTACGAGTCGCCGAATCCGGATGCGGCGAATCGGCAGCGTGCGGTGCGCGAGGGTGTGCGGGGCGATGTGCGGACGGTGTCGCCGAAACGCGGGACACCGGCGGCCGATGTCCGCTCTGCGCTCCCGCTGCCGATGTCACTGCCAGCGTCGCGTCATTCACCGAGCACGATCGTGCTCGAGCCGCTGCATCTCGCGTCGCTCACGCGTGAGCAGCGCGTGGACCTGCGACTGTGGCATGGTCGCGTGAATCTGCTCGACCGCATCAAGGCGATGCGCGGGTACACGTGGCTCACGCTCGGCGCGATCGGGCTCGGGATCGCGGGGTTCGTGGTCGGCGTCAATGAAGCGCCACCGCTCGTGCTGTCGCCGATCGTCCCGCTCTACATGTCGTGGAAGCTGTGGCGGCGCGGAAAGTCGCTGCGCGAGAGCGGACTCAAGCTGCGCCGAGTGCTGCTCATGCCGCGGGCGACGTGGGTGCTGCCGAAGCCGGCGAACGAGTCGCTGGAGCAGCAGCTCGAGAAGCTCGCGCCGCGTGAGGTGCTCGACGGTCCGCAGGGTCTATCGATCCGGAAAGCGGCGCTCGAGCGGCAGGCCATTCTCGACATCGTCGAGAGTCTGCCGAAGACGGAGCGTGTGTTGCTGCCGGACGTGGCGCCGGCGGTGAATGGACTCGTGCAGCGCGTGGCGCATCTCGCGCAGATGCTCAATCGGTTGGAGCAGAGCATCGATCCGCGGATGGTGGATGAGCTCGATGCGCGGATCGCGGAGGCGGAGCGGGAGAGTGGGCCGGCGGATGGTGTGTCGATGTCGATGGAGAATGAGCGGCGGCTCGCGTTGTACAGGCGTCAGCGGGAGACGTTGATGGAGCTCGCGGATCGGCGCGCGGCGCTGGCGCGGCAGCTCGATAACGCGGGGTTGGCGCTCGGGAATATTCGACTCGATCTGATCAAATTCCGGGCATCGGGGCTCAAGTCGGCGTTGACGGACGTGACGACGGCGACGCAGGAGGTGAGGGCGTTGTCGGAGGAGATCGGGGTGTTGCTGGAGGTGGCGGAGGGGGTGAGAGGAGTGTAGACGTTCAGCGAGCGCCATCGCCGAACAGCAGCTGTTCCAAGGTGGAGAGGAGCCACTTGCTGTAGCGCGACACTGGCCACCCCCTTTCCGTGACGAAGAGCCGGTAGGTATCGGGCCCGGTCAGGGCCCAGAGGATGTCGGCCGCTTCCTTCCCCCGCAGCCCCGGCCTCAGGGCACCCGATCGTGCCCATCCCCGCACGAGTGGGCCCTGCCCCGCTCGCCGTCGTTCTTCCCCTTCCCGCCCGAACGAGACCAGATCGGCATCCGCCCTTCCAGCGGCGCGCACCACCTCGAGCACATCGGCGGTGCGCGAAAAGAGCCGAGCGTTGAAGTCGACGATGTGCCGAAGCTGCCGACGCGGATCGGCGGCGGCCTCCTCGAGCGCCGCGCGCAACCCGGGCAGGTCGGCCTCGTGCTCGATCTCGTCGAGGATCGCGAGCAGGACCGCACGCTTCGAGCCGAAGGTCGCATAGAAGGTCTGCACGGCCACGCCGGCGTCGCTCGCGATGGAGTCGATGGTGGTGGCGGCGTACCCGTGCTGCACGAACAGCTTGCGCGCGCTGGCGGCCAGCTGCCGCCGCGTCGTCTCCGCCTGCCGCCGCCGCCCGGGCGACTCGTAGCTCCGTTTGACTTTACCCATGGCGAACAGTATTACTTGGGAATTGGATAGAGTACAACTCTAACGAAAACCGCGTCGCTCGTACAGGGACGGGAAGGAGACATCATGGACGGCGAGATCCGAACGGGCCGGATCGGCGGCCCGCTGCTGGTAGCCGGTGGCGTGGGGTTCTTTCTGGCGGGCGCACTGCATCCTCAACCCATAGGGGCGACGACGTTCCATGACGCGATGGTCACGATGCTCTCGAATCCGCGGTGGCCGGCGGCGCACTGGACCGCGCTGGTGACGGGCGTGCTCATGGCGTGGGCGGTGTGGCTGCTCGTCGATGGTGGATGGGTGCGCGGCTCGATCGCGGCGCTCGCGGGTGCGCGCCTGGCAATCCTCGCCACGCTGTTCATGAGCGTGCAGTGGGCCGTCGAGATCGCGGCGCGCGGAGGGCTCGACGCTTACGCGCAGGGGCAGGTGGTCCCGATGGCCACGCTGGTCGAAGCGATGCAGGGCGTGGGGTGGCCGGCGCTCGGCGTGGGGTTCGCGCTGCTCGCCCTCTTCGTGCCCGCATCGGCGCCGCGTTGGGTCGCGATCCTCGGCGCGGTGGGTGCCGTGGCGATCGGACTGGGCGGGCTGCTGACCGAGGCGTTCCACATCCCGCAGGCGGGCGTGCTCTTTCTGGGCGGGCATCTGCTGGCGCTCTGGATGGTGTGGGCGGGGGTGCGGGCGACGCGGGCGCGTAATACGATCGGCGCAGTGATACCAAGGGCCGCCGCGGACGTCGAGGTCGGGATCAGCTCCTGAGGTGGAACGGAAGCGCCGAGTCGATGCGGACGATAAAATGATGGGATGACCCCCGTTCCAACCTTCGACTGCGCGGCCATTCTCTTCGACCTCGACGGCGTGCTCGTGGACTCGGCCGAGTGCGTCGAGCGGACGTGGCGCCACTGGGCGGAGACGCACGGGCTCGATCCGACGGCGGTGATCCGCGCGGCGCACGGACGGCGGACCATCGAAACGCTCCGTGTCGTGGCGCCGCAGCTCGACTCGGCGGCGGAAGCCGCGCAGCTGGCGGCGTGTGAATCGACGGAGACCGATGGCGTGTACGAGGTTCCCGGCGCGCGGTCGCTGCTCGCGTCGCTCGCGCCGAACGCGTGGGCGGTCGTGACGTCCGGGATCCGGGCGGTGGCCGAGCTGCGCATGCGGCATACGAGGCTCCCGTACCCCGCGGTTCTCGTCTGCGCCGACGAGGTCGCGCACGGGAAGCCGAACCCGGAAGGCTATCTCACGGCGGCGCGACGGCTGGGAGCGGCGCCGGAACGCTGCCTCGTGGTCGAAGATGCCCCGCCCGGGATCGAGGCCGCGCGGGCCGCGGGCATGCGCGCCATTGGGATTCTCGGGACGTACGAGCGCGAGGCCCTGTCCCAGGCCGATGCCGTTGTACCGAGTCTGGGGTGGCTGCACATCACAGGCCGCAAGGCCGGCGTCCGGGTCGAGGTTCGTCCACCGGATGCGAAGGCACACTGAGGCAGCATCGCTGCGCGATTGGCTGGGCGGCTGAGCGCTCGACCAGCAGATGTCCCCTCGCCTCTCCGCACCACTGCTGGACAGCGAGATCAGTGGATGATACATCGTCTACTCCGCACGCGTCCGCCGCCGTACCAGCCGATCGTCCTGCGCAGCACGAGTAGGCAGCACCCTGCATCGCGCGTCGTGTCCCGCTCCCGACGCGCGTGAGCGCATTGCCTGCCCCCCTCCCCCACATCCCCGGAGGTCATGATGCGCCGGTCGCCGTTCCGTCTTCGCGCCCTGCTGCTGATGTTGGCCCTGGGCGCCGTCGTCCTCTCGCCCACAGCGTGCATCACGGTGAAGCTGGTCGGCGACTACGACCAGCAGATCGACCAGACCGCCACGCGGCTGCAGAAGAGGATGGACACCTTCCTGACGCAGCTGGAGAACCTTCCGAACGGCGATCCGGGCAGGCAGTACGCACCCAACAAGAAGTTCTACCTCCAGTACGGCGTCGACCTGCGAGCGCTCGAGACCCGCGCGACCAGCCTGCAGAAGCAGTCGATCACGGTGCAGCAGGTCCAGCTCATGGAGAGCAGCCTCGAGCAGCTGCGCAGCACGCACGCGACGCAGGATGATCTGTCGGCGGCATCGCTCGACGAGTACCGGCAGCTCTTCAACACGGCGTGGACAGCCATCCTGACCTTCGAGCTGGCGAAGCGGCGCTCGTAGCCGACGAGCGCGCGACGGTGAAGCATCCCGGTGCTGTCGACCACTCACTCGACGAGGAGATCACGCATGCCTTCCACACCTTCGGCAGGAGAGCTGGTGAAGACGATGCTCGCGGCAGCGCAGGGCTCGCTGGACAAGGATTGGCCGAAGGCGCGCGACTACGCGAAGCCG
>DASSNR010000161.1:0-10049 GCA_035687925.1 Gemmatimonadaceae bacterium
GGTCGGTGAAGTCGAACACCGAGATCCCGCCCTGATACCACCCCTGCACCATGATGTCGCGGCCGGGGACGGGGATCAGGTTCCCGTTGTGCGCCACGCAGTTCTCCTCTGGCGTCTGCGCTGCCGGAATCTTGAAGTAGCCAGCGTGCGTGAGCTTGTCATCCGTCAGGGTGAAGATCGCGTCGGCGCCCCAGTCCTTCGGATCGGTCGTGCGGCACTTGGGCGCCGTGCCGCCGCCCCACTCGTCGGTGAAGAGGAGCTTCGAGCCGTCGTTGCTGAAGGTGGCCGAGTGCCAGAACGTGAAGTTGGTGTCGGCGACCGCCTGCAGACGCACGGGGTGCAACGGGTCCCTGATGTTGAGCAGGAGTCCGTACTGCGAGCAGGCGCCGGCCGCGAGTCCGAGCGCGGGATAGACGGTGATGTCGTGGCACTGCGACGGTCCTTGTGGCGCACCGCGGGACGGGCGCCTGCGCGCCCTGAGCCCCATCTGCTGCAGCGAATCCGCGTACGCCGCCGAGCGCGCGCTGTCATCCCGCGACATCTCCATGGCGGCCAACAACCGCGCAGCGCGGTCCGAGTCGGCGGCCGTCGCGGTCGAGTCCATGCCGAGGCGGCCGAGCATCTGCCGCGCCGACTTCACCATCGCGCCGTTCGCCGTGTCGGCGTATGCCACACCGTGCGAGGACACGGCCACGAGGTCGTTGAAGATGCGCGGGCTGCTCACGATACGCGCCTGCTCAGGATGCGCGAGCGGCACGCGGATCACCTCGATGCGGAACTCCGCGTTGTTCGGATCGGTGGTGAGCTTTCCGGTCTTACACCCGGGCAGCTCGGTGCTCGAGCGCACCGGCGCCAGCCCGGACACGTAGATGTACACCACGTTCGGGTCCTTCGGATCGGGGACGAGCGTGTGCGTGTGCGAGCCGCGGCAGGTCTGCACGTCGGCCACCTGCTTGGGCTGCCGCGGGTTCGAGATGTCGAAGATGCGGATGCCGATCATCCGCTCCTTGCTCACGCTGTCCTTGATCTGCTGCGCGCCGCAGTCCAGCCGGCTTCCGCGACTTTCCGCCGAGACGAACAGCAGCTTGCCGTACACGGAGACGTCGCCCTGCTCGGTGAAGCAGGGGTAGACATCGGTGAGCTTGGGATCGGCGGGGTTGGAGACGTCCCAGATCTGCAGCCCGCTGAAGTTCCCCTGATAGACGTAGTTGCCAGCGAAAGCGAGATCGGAGTTCGCGTAGGTCAGCCCGCCTGGATTGTTCGGATGAAGGGTGTCGGGCTTGTTGCGATGGGCGACGAGCTCGAGCCCGTGGATCGCGGTGCCGGCGTCGTACAGCCCGGCCTTCAGTCCGACGCGCGGGTCGGCGGCCGCGTTCGACGAGCCGCCTGACGACGAGTCGCCGGCTTGGGATGAGCTGCAGGCCGCCATCCCCAGAGCCAGGGACGCGGCAGTGAACAGTGCGGCGCACTGAACGGCGAATGTGCGGCGGTACAGGCGGGGTGGTTTCATTTGGCGTGACTCGCGGTGAGCGTGTTCAACAGTGCCTGCATACGCGCGATCTCGGCGCGCTGCCCGGCATCGATATCCGTGGCGAGGGCGGAAACGTCCGGCTGCTGCCCGCCGCCCGGAGAGGAGAACAGCATGGCGACCATGTCGAGGGCACCCTCATGATGCCCGATCATTCCGGTGAGGTAGAGCGTGTCGAAGGCCATCCCCCGCGCGGCATCGAGCTGCCGCATCTGCGCCGGGGTGAGCATCCCCTTCATGATCATCGGGTAATCGACCATGTCCATGCCGGGCATGCCGATCTTGCTCCGGTCGTGGATGGGGCCGGACTGCTTCGTCCGCATGTGGAGCGGATCCGGAGCGGCCAGATGGCGCTCCTGCAGCCAACTCTGCATCAGGCGGATCTCATCGCGCTGCGAGATGGCGATGCGCTTGCAGACGGTCTGCACCGCCGGGCTCGCACCGTGCGTCGGCGCCCACTCGGACATCACGACTGCCTGGGCGTGATGGATGATCATCCCCTGCATGAAGTCGACGTCGGCTTGCGTGTAGTTGTGCGGGGGGGCGGGTGAGGCGGGAGCGCTCTGGGCACTGGCGCGCCCGGTCGAGATGGCGAATGCCGCAAGAAGCATGAATGCCGGCGATGCGGCGATCGGCCGGCGTGATGGTCTGAGCCTCATGGGATCGATAGACCTGCGCTGGCGGAAACGTGCGGTGCGACTTCTGGAGAATGAGAATGTATGGCGCGGACCGCACGTGCGACATGCCGAATTGCTGCGCCGGAGGACGGCGTCACTCCTGCCGCGCCCGCGTCATCGGGCCCTGCTAACTTACACGGCAATCGTGCGGCTGCTCTGTATCGTCGGTCAGAGCGTCCACGCGCGGTCTGACGCCGGAGCTCGTGCCACTTCCCATGCATCTCCTCGCCATCTCCGGAAGCCTCCGCGCGCAGGCCTCGAACACGGTACTTCTCGAGGCTGCCGCCCTCATCGCACCGCCGGATGTGGAGGTGGTGCGCTATGAAGGGCTCGCGACACTGCCGCCCTTCAACCCCGACCTCGATACTCCGGAGCGTGACGCACTTCCGCAAGTGGTCGCCGATCTCCGGGCGCGCATCGGGCACACCGACGGCGTGCTGATCTCGAGCCCCGAGTACGCGCACGGGATCCCGGGCGCGCTCAAGAATTTGCTCGACTGGCTCGTGGGCAGCGTCGAGCTCCCCGGCAAACCCGTAGCACTCCTCAACACCTCTCCGCTGTCCGTGCACGCGCCGGCTCAACTCGCGGAAGTGCTCACGACGATGAACGCACACCTCGTCGCGGCGGCGTGCGTCACCGTGCCGCTGCTCGGGCGACGGCTCGACGCTGCGGGGATCGCGGCCGACGCGGAGCTCGGCCCCGCGCTGCGCACGGCTCTCACGACGTTCGTGCGGGAGATCAGCGACTGGCGCGCGGAGCGTGCAGTCGGACGATCGCGAGCATCGCTCGTCCGATAGTGGCGAGTGCAATCCGCCGTGCGCTCGCTCGATCTCAGCTCGTCGCCACGAGCAACTCCTCTGCATTACTCGGCGGACGCAGGCCATCGGTCCTGCCCGCGAAGTAGCGCTCGGCGAGCGTCGCCGCAGACACGTGCTGTACTGTCTTGAAGCCGGCCTCTCGGGCGAGTGCGAGCATCTCGGTCGGCGTGAAGAAGCTGCGAAAGGGCGTGCCGTTCGCTCGCGCTCCCTCAATCGCTCGCTCGATTCCGGGGCGCACCTCTGGGTCCGTCATCTCGATCGGGAGCAGGAACGACATGGCGAGCGTGGAGCCTGGAGCGAGTGATACGACCTGGCGCAGCGTCGCGAAGATCGCGTCTCTCGTCAGATACATGCTGACGCCGGTGGACGCCACGACCGCCGTCCGCTCGGCGTCGAAGCCCGACGCGGTCAGCCGCTCCCACCATGCATCGCCTGCCTCGAAGTCGACCGGCACGAAGCGCAGGAACGGCGGGATGCCGAGGCCGAGCTCGATGAGGCGTTGGCATTTCCACGCTTGCGGGCCGGGCTGATCGATCTCGAACACGACGAGACGGGACGCAAGCTCCGGCCGACGCTGCGCGAACGTGTCCAGTCCCGCGCCGAGGATGACGTACTGCCCGACGCCACGGGCCGCGTGTTCCGCGACGAGATCTTCGATGAAGCGCGCGCGAGCGACTATCGATGCGCGGAAGGGTCGCGTGAACGCGCTCATGTCCGGTCGGTTCTGCCAGCCATCCTCAGGAGCCGCGAGCTGCACGCCGACGACGTCCTGGAACACGTGCGGCGGCGGGTCGACCTGTAGGTGCAGTGCGCGCCACAAGGCGACGCGCACCGCCGTGTCGTCCGATGTCACCTCTGGATGGTCATGCATGATGCTGTCTCTCGTGATGTTCGACTGTGGTCGCGCTGCCGACTCGCCGCACGTTCCGAGATCCCGCGCAGGGTGCTCAACGATTCGGATGCGGCAGCGCCGATGGCGGGACCATCCCCATGAGTCGCATGTAGCTCGCGAGCTGGCTGTAGTGCTCGGCGAGGTCCGTTACGAGGTAGAGGAGTGCGCGCACACGCGGTGATGTCTGGTTCGAGCCCGGAGAACCGGCCGGCACTTCATCGGTGAGCGTCGCGTCATTCAGATGTGCGACGGCTTCGCCGCAGAACTGGAGCGACGCTCGAAGCCGCGCCACGAGCGTGTCCTTGGGCCACGTGGCCTTGATCGTGTCCGCCAGGGAGTCCTTCGGCCCCGTTGGATGCTGCATCCCGCCGATGCGCTCACACAGCACGTAGTTCGCGCGCTCGAGGTGCTGGGCGATGAACCCCACCGACTGCTGCGGAGGCGTCGGCCGAAAGCCGTACTTGCTCTCGGGGATGGAATCGAACGCGGCGAGCAGCCAGCCGCCGTAGTGCCCGCCGAAGTCGCGGAACGACTGGACGATCAGCTTCGCCGGCTGTTGCGCGGGCGCCGGCGGCTGCTGGGCGACAAGTGTCGCGGGGAGGCACATCGCGGCCACCATCAGCACACGAATTCGCGTCATGGATTCTCCAGAGAGGGGACTGGCCGACAGCCGAAGCTCCAACGTCGCCGTACACCATTTAGGCAGACCTGCCTATTCCCGCACAACCTGCCCGACCACTGTCTGCGTCGGAAGACACACTCGCTCCCGACTCGGTTCCGCGTCCTACTGCATCTCCGGAAACCGCACGCGCTGCTCGGCGGTCGGCACGACGCAGACGTCATTCGACGCCAGCCGATGCCGGTGGCGCGCGACGAGATCGTACACGCCATCGCGCACCACGCGCGGCACGATGTGAATGAGCGCACCGAGCACGCGCCACCCGCCGCCGAGGTACGCGAGTACCTGCACCACGGCATCCGTGCGCACGAGCACGCGCTCGGCGCGCCCGTCGTACACCGGTGCGTACCAGATGATCGAATCCACGGCCTCGAGCTCGGGGTGACGCGCGCGCACGTCGCTCCCGTACGGGCCTTGCAGACTCGCGAAGCGGAGCGTCCGCACGCGTCCTTCGTGTCGCAGCACGAACTGCACGCTCCGCGCGCAGACGCCGCACGTGCCGTCGTAGAGCAGGATCGGGTCGAAGGCCTGCGGGCTGCGGGAGGTTGTCGCGTCGCTCATCATCGCACGCGTCACGCGTTCATCGATTGTACGGCGACTCGTTGACCAAGTGGAACCCGCGGTCGACGAGCAGCATGCCATGCGGACCGATCCGCTCGAGCGTCATGCGCAGCGAGTCCGCGCCCGCCAAGCCGATGAGCTCGGGATGATTCGTGTCCGGCGTCGAGTAGGCGAAGGTCATCGTCCGCGTCGAATCCTGCGCGAGCGCGAGCGTCATGTGTCGCGCCGTGGTGTCGAGCTTCACGTCGGCATACGTCAGCATCCAGAACGCGAGCGCGTAGCGGATGCCGATGCGCAGACAATGATGCAGGCGCGCGTAGCTCGCGCGACGCCGGTCGGCGATCGGTCACACAATGGTCGCAACGAGCGCGACGACGACGAAGCACAACAGCTGAACATAGTTGAGCGTCGTCCGCACCGACGTGCATGGACGGCTCTGTCATGGGATCCTCACGATGATCCGGTTCGGCAGCGGTGCCCCAACATATGCCTTGCCCGTCGCTCGGCCAGTGGGACGCGAGCCTCGGAGCGCCGAAGCTCGGGGTACGCGTCGTGCAACCCCGATTCGTTCCGGCCCGCTGCGTGACAGCGTCACGCTGCAGTCTCTCATGCGAGGAAGAACAGATGCCCGAAACCATGACCGTCCAGTGGCAGCACGACGCGGATGCCGCGCTCGACGAAGCGCGTCGCTCGAACCGCCCAGTGCTCATCGACTTCACCGCCGCGCCTACCTGAAGGGGATGTGTTCGGCTGGAAGCCGACGTGTACCCGAACCCGCGTGTCGTCGAGTTCATCGAAGACCACTTCATCCCCGTCCGCTTCCACATCAAGCAGCATCCGACGATGTGGCACCGGTTCGGGATTCGCTGGACGCCGACGATCCTCGTGCTCTCGCCCGACGGCAAGGAGCAGTATCGAATCGAGGGGTATCTCCCGGTCGATGAGTTCCTCGGACAGCTGCATCTGGCGCTCGGCTTCTGCGCCGTGAGTCGCAAGGACTGGAAGGCGGCGGAGGAGCAGTTCCAGGCGACCGTGGATGACTTCCCGCAGACCGACGCCGCGCCCGAAGGGCTCTACTGGGCCGGTGTCGCGCGCTACAGCGCGAGTCACGACGGCGCGGAGCTCAGGAAGCTGGGTCAGCAGTTCAAGACGCGCTATCAGAACTCGAGCTGGGCAAAGCGGGCGTCGATCTGGGAGTAGTCGCGCCCATCATGCCGAGCGCGGCACCTGTCATTCCGAGCGTAGCGAGGAATCCCGCGCCGGGCCGGCGCGAGATGCCTCGTGCTCACTCCATTGACTTGCACGTGAGCTCGTAGACGTACCCGTACGAGCACCACCGCCCATCGGCGTCGCGGAAGAGCTCGATCACGCCCGCCTCGGCGAGCCCGCGATAGAAGTCCAGGTGCTCGGTGACGAACGGCTTCACCGGAAGTGGTGCGAGGTCCAGCAGTCGCAGCGCGTAGTGCTCGAGCGCGGTGCGCAGCGTGGCGTGATAGTCGGTGAGTGCGTGCACGCCGAGGTAGAGTCGCGACGTGACGTGCATGTGTCGGTGTGCGGCGTCGAGCAGTGCGAGGATCTGTTCGTTGCCGCGCGCTCCGCCCGCGAGCGCGTGCGCCTGCGCCGGGTCGAGCCGCGCGATGTGCGCGGGGGCGACGATCTCGTTCGGCAGGTTGGCGAGGATGACGTCGAATGGCCCGTCGGCGCCGGCGAAGAGGGTGCCCACACGTCCGTCGATGTGCACGCCGTTGAGCTGCGCGTTGTGCTCGGCCGCTTCGACCGCGCGTGCACTGATGTCGGTGACGAGCACGTGCGCGCCCCGCTTCGCGGCCGCGATGCCGAGCACGCCGGACCCGGTGCCGATGTCGATCACTCGCTCGCCGGGCTCCACGTGCAGGGCGCGGGCGTAGAACATCCCGTGCGGCGAGGGGGTGAACACGCCCTCCGCCGGCTCGAGCACGACGTCGACGCCCATGAGGGTCAGGGTAATGCGGGTAGGCATCTCGGATGTGCCTCTGCAAGATGCGTGGAGCAGCGACCGCACGCATTGAAAGTCCGCGGCGCGATCGTGTAGCTTGTGGGGCCGGACTCCTCGCGCGTGCGAGATCGGCTCCCGCTCGCTCGCCTCACACCTCTGCACCTCGCATCGCCAGTATGTCGAACCCGCGCACGATGTTCGAGAAGATCTGGTCGGACCATCTCGTCCGCCAGCCGACGCCCGACACACCGGCCGTTCTCTACATCGATCTCCATCTCATTCACGAAGTTACCTCGCCGCAGGCGTTCGCGGAGCTGCGCGCGCGCGGACTCACCGTGCGTCGCCCCGATCGCACCATCGCGACGATGGACCACTCGACGCCCACCACGCCCCGCGATCGCACGGGTGTCATCCCCGTGCTCGACACGCAGGCCGCGGCACAGCTCGCCGAGCTCGAGCGCAACGCGCGCGACTTCGGGATCCCGCTCTTCGCGCTTGGCTCCGACCGGCAGGGGATCGTGCACGTGATCGGCCCCGAGCAGGGGCTCACGCAGCCCGGGATGACCATCGTCTGCGGCGACAGCCACACGAGCACGCACGGCGCGTTCGGCGCGCTCGCGTTCGGGATCGGCACGTCGGAAGTGGGGCACGTGCTCGCCATGCAGTGCCTGCTGCAGCAGCAGCCGAAGACCATGGAAGTGCGCATCGACGGTCGCCTGCAGCCGGGCGTGACGGCGAAGGACATCATCCTCGCGGTCATCGCACAGATCGGGATCGGCGGCGGGACCGGACACGTGATCGAGTACACGGGCTCCGCCATTCGCGCGCTCGGGATGGAAGAGCGCATGACGGTGTGCAACATGTCCATCGAAGGCGGTGCGCGCGCGGGGATGATCGCGCCCGACGACACGACCTTCGAGTACGTGGCCAATCGTCCATTCGCGCCGACGGGCGATGCGTGGGATGCGAGCCTCGCGCGCTGGCGTACGCTCCCCACCGACGCGGGCGCGACGTACGATCGCACCGTCACGCTCGACGCGAGCCGCTTGGCGCCAATGATCACCTACGGCACCAACCCCGGGATGGGGATCCCGATCGACGGCCACATCCCCGATCCATCGCGCGTCGCCGATGCGAGCGAGCGGCAGGCGCTCGACAAGGCGCTGCGCTACATGTCGCTCGAGCCCGGAGCGCCGCTGCTCGGCCGGCCCGTCGATGTCGTCTTCATCGGGAGCTGCACCAACTCGCGCATCACCGATCTGCGGCTCGCGGCGAGCGTGCTGCGCGGCCGCAAGGTCGCGCCCGGTGTCCGCATGCTCGTCGTCCCCGGCTCGCAGCAGGTGAAGGAACAAGCGGTGGCCGAGGGGCTGGACGATGTGTTCATGTCCGCGGGCGCAGAGTGGCGCGAGGCGGGATGCTCGATGTGCATCGCGATGAACGGAGACCAGCTCGCACCCGGGCAGTACGCCGTGAGCACGAGCAACCGCAACTTCGAGGGACGACAGGGGAAGGGCGGCCGCACCTTCCTCGCGAGCCCGCTCACCGCCGCGGCGAGCGCCGTCGCCGGCGCGATCAGCGACGTCCGCCAGTTGATGAACTGACATGCACTCCATCACGACCTTCACCGCGACCGCCGTCGTTCTCCCCAACGAGAACGTCGACACCGATCAGATCATCCCCGCGCGCTTCCTCAAGACGACGCAGCGCACGGGACTCGGCGTGCACCTCTTCGCCGACTGGCGCTACGACGCCGACGGCGCACCACGCGCCGACTTCGTGCTCAATCGCACGGACGCGCGCGGCGGGCAGATCCTCGTCGCCGGACACAACTTCGGTTGCGGCTCCTCGCGCGAGCACGCGCCGTGGGCGCTCACCGATTTCGGCTTCCGCGCGATCGTGAGCACGCGCTTCGCCGACATTTTCCGCAACAATGCGCTCGGCAATGGACTCCTGCCGATCGTCGTCGATGCCGATGTACACCGCGCGATCGTGCAACAGCTCGAGGCGACGCCGTCGGCCGCGCTCACGGTGAACCTCGCGGATCAGATGCTCACGCTCCCCGACGGCGCGCGGGTCACCTTTCCGATCGATCCCTTCGCGAAGCACTGTCTGCTCCACGGCGTCGATCCGCTCGGCTTCCTGCTCTCGCACGGCTCGGACGTCGACGCCTACGAGGCGAGCCACGCCGCGCGCGTGCACACGGTCTGACCGTGCAGGCGACGATCACGGTTCTTCCGGGCGACGGCATCGGCCCGGAAGTCACGACTGAAGGGACCCGCGTGCTGCGCGCGGTGGCGGAGCGGTGGGGCCATCGCTTCGAGCTGCGCGACGCACTCATCGGCGGCGCGGCCATCGACGCGACCGGCTCGCCGCTTCCCGATGCCACCGTCGCGCAGTGTCGCGCATCGGACGCGGTGCTCCTCGGCGCGGTCGGCGGCCCGAAGTGGGACGATCCCGCTGCGTGCGTGCGTCCCGAGCAGGGGCTGCTCGGTCTTCGCAAGGCGCTCGGCGTCTACGCCAACCTGCGCCCCGTCGTCGTGCACCCGTCGGTAGCCGGTGCCTCGCCGCTCCGCGCCGAGCGGTTGCGCGACGTCGATCTGCTGGTCGTGCGCGAGCTGACGGGCGGCATCTACTTCGGCGACAAGCGACGCGAGCCGCTCGATGGCGGCGCCGAGCGTGCGGTGGATGTGTGCAGCTACACGACGGAAGAGATCGAGCGCGTGGTGCGCGCGGCGGGGATGTTCGCGCGCGCACGGCGCAAGCGGCTCACCTCGGTGGACAAGGCGAATGTCCTCGAGACGTCGCGCCTCTGGCGTACGGTGACCACCCGTGTGATGCGCACGGAGTTTCCCGACGTCGAGCTCGAGCATCTGCTCGTCGATGCGTGCGCGATGTATCTCCTCAGCCGTCCCTCGCACT
>DASSNR010000169.1:0-3195 GCA_035687925.1 Gemmatimonadaceae bacterium
GTGCTCGAGGCGTCGGGTGTGAACAGCGAGCGCTACACCGGGTGGGCGTTCGGCATGGGGCCGGCGCGCATCGCGATGCTGCGCTACGGCATCCCCGACATTCGGTTGCTCTACGATTCCGATGTCCGCTTCCTGGAGCAGTTCGCGCGATGAACGCTTCGTACAACTGGCTTCGCGCGCTCGTCCCGTTCGACCTCTCGCCGGAGGAATTGCGCGAGGTCATCACCGCGCACACCGCGACGGTCGACGAGCTCGTCCCGCTGCGTGAAGACCTCAAGGACGTGGTCGTGGGTCGCGTGGTCGAAGCAGCGCCGCATCCGAACTCGGATCACCTGTGGGTCACGAAGGTCGATGCCGGCACCGGTGAGCTGCTCGACGTCGTGTGCGGCGCGCCAAACGTGCGCGCGGGGCACACGTATCCGTTCGCACCCACGGGCTCGACGTTGCCCGGCGGCCTCAAGCTCGAGAAGCGCAAGATCCGCGGCGCCATCTCGAACGGGATGCTGTGCTCCGCACGCGAGCTCGGCCTGGGTGAGGATCACTCGGGCATCCTCGAGCTCGACACCGATGCGGCACCGGGCACGCCATTCCTCGAGGCGATGCCGGTCGGCGACACCCGCCTCGTCATCGACGTCACACCGAACCGTCCCGATCTGCTCTCGCATCTCGGGCTCGCCCGGGAAATCGCCGCAGTGACCGAGGAGGACTTCGCGCTCCCCGCGATTTCTGGTGGAGAGACGGTCGCGGTGCCCGAGCCCGCGTGGGGCGAGCGCAGCGCACGCGCGAACGGCGTTCCCGTCGAGCTCGTCGATGCGGAAGGGTGCCCGCGCTACATGGGCGTCGTCATCCGCGGGGTTCGCATCGGGCCGAGCCCGAATTGGATCGTGGAGCGGCTGCTCGCCGTCGGGAGTCGTCCCATCAACAACATTGTCGATGCGACGAACTATCTACTGCACGAGCTCGGGCAGCCGATGCACGCATTCGATCTCTCGAAGCTCGCGGGCCCGGCCGTGTCGATCCGGCGGGCGGCGCGTGGCGAGACGATCACAACGCTCGACGGCGTCGTGCGCACGCTCGATCCCGCGATGACCGTCATCGCCGACGCGAAGCGCGCGCAGGCGGTGGCCGGCGTGATGGGTGGGCAGGAGAGCGAGGTGACGGAGCAGACGACCGACATCTTCCTCGAAGTGGCCGCCTTCACACCGGCCAACGTGCGCCGCACGCGACGCCAGCTCGGTCTCTCGACGGATGCGAGCTACCGCTTCGAGCGCGGCATCGATGTGCATGCGTTGTCGCAGGCGCTCGAGCGCGCCGTGCGACTCATCATCGCGGTTGCCGGAGGGACGGTGGACGGCACGCCCGTCGATCTTGGCCGCCGGCCGCTGGATCGAACGGTGGTTCCGCTCCGCATCGAGCGTGTGACGCAGCTGCTCGGTGAGCTCATCCCCATGGTCGAGGTCACTCGACTGCTCGAGTCGGTGGGTTTCTCCGTGCAGGCTGCAGCGGGCGATCTGCTGGTGGTGACTGCGCCCGGGTGGCGCCCCGATGTACACATCGAGGCGGATCTCATCGAGGAGGTCGCGCGCCTCAAGGGGTACGATTTCTTCCCCGATGAGCTGCGTCCGTTCCGAGCGGGGTCGGTTCCGGATTCGCCCGATGCGCTGCTCGCGCGTCGCGTAAGAGAGGCGCTCGTCGGTGAGGGGCTGCTCGAGACGCGTCCCATGCCGTTTGTGGCAGGGAGCGAAGACGGCTATGTCCGCGTCGCAAACCCGCTCGCCGAGAACGAGGCGTACCTGCGGCGGAGTCTCCTCGAGACATTGGCGCGGCGCGCGGAATACAACTTCTCTCACATGCAGCGCGACGTGCGGCTGTTCGAGGTGGGGGCCGTCTTCGCACCGGCTGATGGTGCGTTGCCGCGCGAGGAGCTGCACGCTGCGGCACTCATCACCGGGCATCGCCGGCCGCCACACTGGACGGAGCCCACGCCCCCCGATGTCGACGCGTGGGATGCCAAGGGGCTGGGCGAGACGCTCGCGCACGCGGCCTTCCCCACGGCGAAAGTGGAAACTCGCCCGGCGTGCGGCGATGTCTTGTGGGACATCGTCATTGATGGCGAGGCGCGCGGAGCGGTGCGGCAGCTGTCCGTCGACTCGCCGATTTGGGCCGCACCGGTGTTCGGCATCGAGCTGCGCCTCGACGTCGTGGTGTCGGCTGTGATCGCCGCGCCGGGAACGGCGCGCTATGTCTCATCGGCGGAGCGTTCCGCCGAAGCGGGACACCATCTCCGGTATCGCCCGCTTCCGGTCACCCCGTCGGCCGAGTTCGACCTCGCCCTTCTCGTCCCGGTGGACATGCCGGCTGAGCGTGTGGAGAACGTGATGCGCCAAGGCGGTGGCGAGCTGCTCGAGCGGCTCGTGCTCTTCGATGAGTATCGGGGCGAGCACGTCCCCGAGGGCTTTCGCAGCCTCGCGTGGCGGTTGACGTTCCGGCATCCGGAGCGCACACTCCGCGACAAGGAAATCGCGGGGCGGCGGGAGAAGCTTCTACGAACCCTGGAAGGAGAGCTCGGTGTCCGACAGCGAACGTCCTGACCTGGTGGCGTTTCGGGAGCTGGAGCAACTCATCCACGCGCTGGGTGACGAAATGGCGGCGTGGCGCCGCCGTGCGCACGAGGCGGAAGCCCGCCTGCGCACGCACGAGGCCGCGTCCCCGAACGGCGACGACGCCGGGGGCGGGCGGGTCGCGGCACTCGAGCGCGAGAACGAAGCGCTGCGGACCAGACTGGATTCCGCGCGGCAACGTACGGAGCAGCTGCTCGAGCGGCTGCGATTTTTGCGTCAACAGCACGAGCACGAGGTGGAACGGTGAGCCGGAAGAGTGTGGTGCGGGTGACGATCGTGGGAGAGGAGTACACGATCCGGAGCGACGCGTCCGCGGAACACACGCAGGCCGTCGCGTCCTACGTGGACCAGGCCATTCGCCAGGTGCTCGACAGTGGGATGGTGGTCGAGTCGCAGCGAGCCGCAATCCTCGCAGCCCTCGAGATCACGGACCAGCTCTTCCAGGCGCGCGCCGCGCACGTCGAGGTTGCCGAGGCGTTGCAAGGGCTGTCGGCGGAGGTGAGGAGGATGCTGCCGCCGAAAAAGAGGGACTCGGGACTCGGGACTCGGGACTCGTAATGACACGCTGACCGTA
>DASSNR010000173.1:0-4258 GCA_035687925.1 Gemmatimonadaceae bacterium
AACGGCGCCGCCACACTCGACACGCGCCTCGCGACGATCGATCGCTGGCTCGCCGCGACGCCATCGCGCAAGGAGCAATGGGTGCTCGAGGCCGACGCGTATCCGCGCGCGCACGGCGAGCTGAGTCAGGAGCGCGCACTCTGGGGCACGCTCGCCTGGGCGACGAGCCGCCACCCGATCCGCGGCGTGATCATCTTCGAGGCGAGCGACTACGAGTCGCCGCTCGGGTTGCGAGCACCGGACGGGCGATTGCGGCCGGCGGCAGTAGCGGTGAGGCAGGCGGTGAGAGCACTGAGCGGGAGTTAGGGCTGTGAGCTGTGAGCTCTGAGCTTTGGGCCATGAGTTTGGTTGTGAGCACGGAGGTCGAGCACGCCTTTGGCTCACAGCCGACTCACAACCCACAGCTCACAACCCACAGCTCACAGCTCACTCCGTTCTCAATGCCTCAGCCGGATCCACGCGCGTCGCTCGGCGGCCGGGGAGGACGCTGGCCAGCACGGCGACCGTGAGCAGGACGAGCACGACGGTGCCGAAGACGAACGGGTCGCGCGGTGATGTCTCGAAGAGGAGCGGGGCAACGAAGCGCGAGAGCGCGAGGCCGATCAGTGCGCCGACGGCGATCCCGATTGCGGCGAGTCGCACGCCGTCGAGCAGGACGAGGCGCAGGATATCGCGGCGTTGCGCGCCGAGCGCCATGCGGACGCCGAACTCGTGGCCGCGCTGGCTCACGTCGTAGGTCACGACGCCGTAGAGACCAACGGCGGCAATGACGAGGGAGAGTGCGCCGAACACCGTGAACATCGTGGCGCCGAGTCGCCAGGGGCGGATACTGGGATCGATGAGCGACTGCAGCGGCTGCACGCTCACGACCGGCTTGTCGGGCGAGATGGTTTGGAGCGCATTGCGCACGCCGGCGATGTGATCGGCGGGGTCACCCGCGACGCGCACGAAGAGGGCACCCGACGCGCCCGATGTAGGCATCTGAGCGATCGGAAGGTAGTACTGCATCACGGGCACCGGGTGGATGTTCCAGCGGTGTGCATCCTCGGCCAGGCCCACGACCTCCGTGCACGGGGCTTGGATGTCGCCGACCTTCATGCACTTCCCGATTGCGCTCTCACCCGGCCAGATCATTCGCGCCATCGTCTCGCTGACGACGGCGACGCGCGGCGCGCCCTTCACATCGGCATCGGTGAATCCGCGTCCACGCACTATGCGTGTACCCATCGTCGCGAAGTAGCCGGGGGTCACCCTCACGTCGTACGGCCCGCCATCTTCCACGTGGGGAATCGAATCGTGTCCGGGGATGTACAGCCGCATTCCCTCCGCTGAGCCGAAGGGTACGGATGTAGCCCGGGCCGCACTGATCACACCCGGGACATGCTGTACGCGCTCGAGCGCGAGCTGATAGAAGTTGCGCGTCTGCTCGGCGGTGTAGTCCGGCGAGTACAGATCGGCGCTGACGAGAAGAACGGATCGTGTATCGAAGCCCATGTCCTGCCCGGCCACGCGTGTGAGGCTCCGCACGAAGAGTCCGGCGCCGACGAGCAGGACCACGGACAGCGCGCCCTGCGCGATGAGGAGCGCGCTGCGCGTGTGCGTACGGCGGAACGTCCCCTCGGGCGCGCCCGCCTTGAGCGAACCGACGACATCCGGGCGGCTCGCCTGCAAGGCGGGCGCGAGCCCGGCCAGCAGACCGGTCATCAGCGTGATGATGACCGTCACACCGAGCACCCTGGCACTGACGGGTGAATGTCGCCACGCGACGTCAGGGAGCAGCGCGACGCGGAACGCAATGCCGCCCCATCGCGCGAGCACGAGGGCCGCGACTGCGCCGAGCGTCGCAAGTAAGAGACTTTCCGTCAACAGCTGCCGTGCGAGCCTGCCCCGCCCCACGCCGAGCGCGAGTCGCACCGCAATTTCGCGACGACGACGCGCACTGCGCGCGAGCAGCAGGTTGGCGACGTTGGCGCAGGCGATGAGCAGGACGATGGCCGCGACGCCGCCGAGCCAGAGTGCGATTCGCGCGCTCTGCGCCTCGCTCGTCCGGAGTGGACCGCGCGCGGTGACAATCGAGCCCAACGTCATGCTCGCCGTCGCGTCAGCATCGTATGCGCCGGACGCTGATCGACGCGCGTCCTCGGCGAGGCCGCGCCGAAAGAGCGTCGTTGCCTGCGCGGTGGCGTGCTCGAGCGAGACGCCAGGACGCAGTCTCACGAGGATGTCGAGCCAGATTCGGTTCCGCGTCTGGTACCAGTCGGAGCTGAACCTCCTGGACGATGCACCGGCGCTCATCGGCACCCAGACATCGACGGGCGCCATGTCCATATCGATGCCGGTGAATCCCTCGGGCACAACCCCGATGATCGTGTACGGATCGTGATCCAGGCCCACCACCTTTCCGATCACACGCGGGTCGCTTCCGAACTCTCGCCGCCAGAAATCGAAGCTGAGCACCGCGACGCGAGTACCGAACGGCGGTCTGTCCTCGTCGGCCGAAAAAAATCGACCCAGCATGGGACGCACACCCAACAGCGAAAAGAAGTCCGATGTCGCCAGCGCCCCTGGAACGTGCTGCGCCTCGCGCCCCTGACCGTACGTCACGCTCGCGTGGGTGTACGCGGCGACACTCGCGAACGCATCACCATGGTCATGCAGCATGACGTAGTCGGGATACGTGGCCTCAGCCTGCGTCGTCGGACCCTGCCCGGGAAAGTTCACGGTCTGATACACCCGCTTCACCGCCCCCGCATCGCGCACCCCCGCCGGCGGCTCCAGCAGCAACCGGTCGATCACCCCGAACATCACCGCGTTGGCGCCGATCCCGAGCGCGAGCGTGAGCACCACGACCGCCGTGAATCCGGGCTGCCGCCTGAGCCCGCGCACCGCATAGCGCACGTCGTACGCAAGCGACTCCCACCACTGGCTGCGCCGCCGCCGGCTGATGCGCTTCTCCCCCAGCGCATGACACTCCGACCGCACCGCCTCCGCGTTCCCGAAGCGACGACGCGCCTCGTCACGCGCGGCCTCGGGTGAGAGTCCCGCCGCCTCGTACTCCTCCGCGCGCATCGCGAGATGAAGATCGATCTCCTCGTCGATGTCTCGATGCACATCCGGCCCCCAGAAGCGCAGATATCGGCGCCACAATGGCTCGCGTTTCATGGCTCCTCCCCTACGCCGGCTGACGGCTCGCGCGGAGCACCTTCCCCACCGCATCCGAGAAGCGCAGCCACGACGCCGACTCGCTGTGCAGCTGCTTCCGACCGCGCCCCGTGAGCGCGTAGAACTTCGCGCGCCGGTTGTTCTCCGACGTCCCCCACTCCGCTTCGATCCACCCTTTGTCTTCCATGCGATGGAGCGCCGGATAGAGCGAGCCTTCCTCGAGGCTCAGCACATCGTCGGTGGTCTGCTGAATCCACCGTGCGATGGCGTAGCCGTGCATGGGGTGCCAGGACAGCGTCTTGAGGATCAGGAGCTCGATGGCTCCCTGCCGGAACTCGGCGGACGGCGCGGGCATGGGGGGTCTCCCTTGGCTGAGCTAGGGGAGAGAGTACGGCGGGGAGAGGCGACCGTCAAGAGCGGGCTTTGAGCTGTGAGCTCTGAGCTTTGGGCTGTGAGCTTGGGTTTTGAGTCAGGACGCTGCGGGCATTGCTGGACGGCTGGGCGCTCGGCAGTCGGAGCACGAATTGGATGGCGAGCGAGCTCGAACGATGAACGTCCGGCGCAACTTCCACGCTAGCTTCGTGCAGTCACGAGACAGGGGGGCACATGCAGAATTTCCGAAAGCTCAGAGTCTGGCAGCGCGCTCACGCACTCACGCTCGCGATCTACCGCAGCACGAAGGCGTTTCCGGCCATCGAACGGTACGGCCTCAGCGCCCAGCTCCGAAGTGCGGCGATATCGATCGCGGCGAACATCGCGGAAGGGTGCGGCCACGCCAGTGATGGCTCGATGCGCCGTCACGTACAGATCGCGACTGGCTCCGCCTGCGAAATCGAAGCCGAGCTACTCGTCGCACGGGAGCTGGAGTATATCAGCGCGGCAGCGGCCGACGATCTGATCGGTCAAGTCGTCGAGCTCCGCCGAATGCTCATCACCCTACTCAAAGCCATGACGCCGAGCCGTGGAGCTCGCTAGCCGAACCCGTTCCTGCGGCACTCACAGCTCCCCAACCCACGGCCTGACTCACAACCCAAAGCTCACAGCTCACAGCCTACACACTCCTTCCCATCCCCCTCACCACCCCTTCCACCAGCCT
>DASSNR010000209.1:0-4051 GCA_035687925.1 Gemmatimonadaceae bacterium
ACGAGATCCCTCGCTGCGCTCGGGATGACAAGCGTCTGCTCGGGATGACAACCGGCGCTCGGGATGACAATTGATCGCGATCGTGTCTACAGCAGGTGCCCGATCCACTCTCCCACGAAGTACCCCACCACCGCCACGCCGAGTCCAACGACGAACATGTCGAGCCCCGAGCGGAACGCGCCACGTCCCGTGAACACCGAGCGCGCGGCACCCACGAGGAAGTGCGAGAGCATCGCGATCACGAACGCGACGATGACCGCCGCGCTCCCGTGCAGGAAGAAGAAGGGGAACACCGGAATGAGCGCGCCGACGGCGGTTGCCGTCCCCGTGATCCACCCTTCGCGGAATGGCGACGTCTGCTGCTCGCCGATGCCGAGCTCTTCCTGCACCTGCTCGTCGAGCATGCGCTGCGGGTCGGCCATCACTTCGGTGGCGAGCGCGTTCGCGGCGTCGGGGTGCATCCCCTTTGCCTCGTAGATGAGTGCGAGCTCGTCGCGCTCCACTTCGGGCATGAGCTCGATCTCGGTGCGCTCCATCGAGATCTCGTGCGCGTACACCTCCTGCTCGCTCTTGCCCGCGAGGTAGCCGCTCGAGCCCATCGAGAGCGCGTCGGCGATGAGCCCCGCGACGCCGGCGACGATCACGTGCTCGTGCTGAACCGACGCGGATGCGCCGATGACGCCGGCCACGAGCCCGAAGTTCGCCGTCAATCCATCGTTGAATCCGTACACGACGTTCCGCAGGAAGCCGCCGGACTCGGCGCGGTGCCATGGCTCCGATCCGCGTCCGGACATCTCGCCGAGCGTGCTCGCGTGCTCGGCGGACTCCTTCGCGAGCACGAGCGCTTCGTGTCGACCCGCGCCGCCCTGCGGCGTTTCGCGATGCATCGCGAGGTAGCCGCGCACTTCGCGTCCCTCTTCCGCGAGCAACGTCGGGAGCAGGAACTTGGGACCGAACGTGCGGCCGAGGAATGCGAGCGTGCGTGCGCGCGCACTCGGGCGGAACGTCGGCGGCGGCGCGCCGTGCTCCGTGAGCAGCCGTCCCCAGATCTCGACGTGCCGGTCCTCTACGGCGGCGAGCCGCTCGTAGAGATGCTTCTTTTTGGGATCGGACTCGGCGTCAGCGAGCACGCGATAGAGGAATGCAGCGTCGGCCTCGTCCTGCCAGTGGTGCTGGAAGGTATGGAGGTCGGGTGCCGGGGCTGGGGGAGCGGAGGTCGGCATCCGCCAAATATCGCCCGAACCGGAAGGCAAGGGTAGGGAAGCGGCGGCGTGCATCGCATGGCGGCATCGCCGCGATGTTCGGCATCTTTCGTGAGCGATGTCGAGAATGCCGTGTCAGCTCCGACTTCTCTGTGCAAGCGCCAACACCGGCATCCAACTCTGAGAGGAGATCGAACCATGAGGTACATGCTGATGATGAACGCACCGCGCGGCACAGGCGAATGGCAGCCCGCCAGCTGGTCCCCGGAAGACTTCACGGCGCACATGGAGTACATGCATGCGCTCAATCGGGAGCTCATCGCGTCGGGCGAGCGCGTGATCGCCGAGGGGCTCGCGTCACCCGGCCAGGCGAAGCTGGTGCGTGCAGGGAAGAACGGCGGACCGCCGGTGACGGACGGTGTGTTCCCCGAGTCGAAGGAGTTCCTCGCCGGCTTCTGGATCGTGGACGTGGAGAGCGCGGAGCGGGCGTACGAGATCGCGGCGAAGGCCTCGGCGGCGCCTGGGCCGGGCGGGAAGCCGTTGATCATCCCGATCGAGGTGCGCCAGGTGCTCAACGCACCCGCGCCCGCGGATGTGTGACGCTCGAATCCCCGAGTGACGTGACGTCGGGCGATGCGACGATGGACATCGGGCACCTGCTGCGTGATCTCGCGCCGCAGGTGCTCGGCGCCGTCGCGCGCCGGCACGGCGACTTCGCGGACGCGGAGGATGCGGTGCAGGAGGCGCTCATGTCGGCGGCGCAGCAGTGGCCGGCCGACGGCATTCCCGGAAATCCGCGTGGATGGCTCTATCACGTCGCCATGCGTCGTCTCACCGATCAGCTGCGGAGCGAGATGGCGAGGCGTCGCCGCGAAGATGCGGTGGCAGTCGAGCGATTCGCCGAGCAGGCGCTCTCGGCGCCGACTGATCCATCCGGGGGCGACATCGACGTCGAGCAGGATGATACGCTCGCGCTGCTCTTCATGTGCTGTCATCCCGCGCTCACGCCGCCGTCGGCCATTACGCTCACGTTGCGCGCGGTGGGCGGGCTGACCACGGCGGAGATCGCCAACGCGTTCCTCGTTCCGGAAGCGACGATGGCGCAGCGGATCAGTCGCGCGAAGCAGAGCATCAAGGTGTCGAAGATTCCGTTCAGTCTTCCGACCGACGCCGAGCGCGCCGAACGGATGAGCGCGGTGCTGCACGTGCTGTATCTCATCTTCAATGAGGGATACACGAGCAGCATCGGCGCCGAGCTGCACCGCACCGATCTCTCCAACGAAGCGATCCGGTTGACGCGCTTGCTTCACGCGCTGCTGCCGAACGACGGTGAAGTCGTGGGGCTGCTCGCGCTCATGCTCCTCACCGACGCGCGTCGCGCCGCGCGAACCGGCGCGAACGGCGAGCTGATCCCGCTCGACGAGCAGGATCGCGCGTTGTGGGATCGACAGCTCATCGATGAAGGGATCGCGCTCGTCGAGGCGGCGCTGTCGAAGGGATCTGTCGGCGCGTATCAACTGCAAGCCGCGATCGCGGCCGTGCACGATGAGGCCGCGCACGTCGAGGACACGGACTGGCCGCAGATTCTCGCGCTGTATGGATTGCTTGAGAGAATGACGGACAACCCGATGGTGACGCTCAATCGCGCGATCGCGGCGGCGATGGTATACGGGCCGGATGCGGGGCTCGAGATGCTGAAGCCACTCGACGACGATGCCAGACTGCGCGGGCACTATCGCCTCGATGCCGTGCGCGCGCACTTGCTCGAGCGTGCCGGCGAGCACGAGCGCGCCATCGCGCGCTATCGCGCGGCGGCGGAGCGGACGACGAGCATACCGGAGCGCGATTATCTGATCGCGAAGGCGGCTCGGCTCGTTCATCGCGAACCGCGTTGACAGACGCGATCTGGACAGCGACCATCCTCACATGCGCCGAGTCCGCTACAACGTGGCCGCGAGTCTCGACGGCTACATCGCCGGCCCGCACGGCGAGTTCGACTGGATCCCCGAGGATCCGACCGTCGACTTCGCCGCGATCTTCGCGAAGATCGACACGGTGCTCCTCGGGCGTCGCAGCTACGAGCTCGTGCGGCAGATGGGCGAGATGCCGTGGGCACCGGCCACGCGCGTCTACGTGTTCTCGCGCACGCTTCGGCAGCAGGATCATCCCGACGTCACGGTCGTGAACGATGATGCGGCCGGCGTGGTGGCTGCACTCCGCGCCGAGCAGGGTACGGGTGAGATCTGGCTGTTCGGCGGCGGCGAGCTGTTCAAGAGCCTGCTCGCGGCAGGGCAGGTGGACAGCGTGGAGGTTGCGGTCGTACCGGTGCTGGTGGGCGGCGGCGTGCCGATGCTGCCGGCCGGCGCACCGCGAACGTCGCTCGAGCTCACGGGGACGCAGACGTATCCGAGCGGGATCGTCGCCCTGTCGTACGCCGTCCGCGGCGCAACGACCTGACGATCACCTCTGGACGGAGTCCGTGCATCCGGCACATCTCGTGCTGGTACTGTTCCGCGATCGACGTTAGGAGCGGGATGTGCGCGCGCGCTCGATAGCATGCGCTCGGTTGTTGTCGCTTGCGCTCGTCTTCGGTGCAGGTTGCGCCCGGTCCAGCGTTCCCGGACAACAGCTAGCTACGGAGGCGCGCGGCATCGTTGCGCCGGCGACGTACACCGGCGAGCTCCCGTGCGCCGACTGTCCCGGCATCCAGCTCACCGCGACGCTCCTTCCGGACAGTACATTCCGGCTGCGCCGGGTTTACCAGGGTCGCCCGACCGTCGTCCACGACTTGGGCCGCTGGTCGGTCGAGGAGAATGGTACGCAACTGGTGCTGCGTGATGGCGCTCAGA
>DASSNR010000210.1:0-3682 GCA_035687925.1 Gemmatimonadaceae bacterium
TTCGCGATCTCCGTGCTCACAACCAGGCTCATCACCCAGAGCTCAGAGCTCACCGCTCATAGCCCAAAGCTCATCACTGCACTCACCGCGTCTTCCAACGTCCCCACCACCTCGAACCGCTCGCGGGCGCGCGCCAGCTCATCAGGTGGCGTGCGCGGGCTGGGGACGAGGATGCCGTGTCCGCCGAGCGTTTCGGCGGGAGCGATGTCGCGCCAGCGGTCGCCGATATACCACGAACGGGCGAGGTCCAGGGCGAGGTCATCGGCGGCGCGTTGGAAGAGGAGCGTGCCGGGTTTGCGGCACTCGCATGGCGGTGTGTGGTCGGGCGCGTGCGGACAGATGTACGTCGCGTCGATGCGCGCGCTCCGTGACAGCAGCGTTTCCTCCACCTGGGCGCGTACGCGGTCGTACTCCTCTTCGGTGTAGTAGCCGCGGCCGATCCCCGATTGATTCGAGATGACGATCACCGGGATCCCCGCCGCGTTGATGCGGGCGATGGCATCAGCGGCGCCGGGCCGCAGCGCTACCTCGTCGGGGCTCGAGAGGTAGCCCGTGTCCTCGATGATCGTGCCGTCGCGATCGAGGAAGACGGCGGGACGACGCGTTGCGGCCGCCGACCTCGCTGTTCCCGTGCGCGCGCTCGTGCGTGGCATCACTCGGCGTCCGGAGCATTCATCGTCGCGTGCGTTTCGTCGCGGAGCGCTGCGATGACGGCGGACGCGAGGTCATCATCCGCCTCGGGCGGGACGGAGCGCAGATCGAGCAGCATCTCATCATCGGCGATGCGGCCGACGACGGGAAGCGGAGCGGCCCGGAGCCGCGCGTCGTGCGCCGGCGCATCACCGGCGAGCGCGACGGCCACCGAGGCGAGTCGTGCGGTCGGGAACGCTCCGCCACCCACGCTCGCTTCGCTCGGTACCACGCGACTCGCGACGCGGGCACCGGCGAGTCGTCCGCACAGCGCGGTGGCGCGTGTGCGGAGCGAGTCCACCGGTGCGGCGAGCATGGCGAGCGTCGGGATCTCGCGCATTGCGGTCTCGGGATCGCGGTACAGCGCGAGCGTCGCCTCGAGCGCGGCGAGCGTGAGCTTGTCGACGCGGAAGGCGCGCGTGAGCGGGTTGGCGCGCAGGCGCGCGACGAGATCGGCGCGGCCGAGCACGAGCCCGGCCTGCGGTCCGCCGAGCAGCTTGTCGCCGCTCATCGTGACCAGCGACGCGCCGGCGCGCAGCGCGTCGCCGGCGGTCGGTTCGCCGCGCAGCCCGAAGGCGTCGAGCGAGATCAGCAAGCCGCTGCCGAGGTCGTGCAGCACCGGCACGTCGTGTTCGGCACCGAGTGCCGCGAGGTCGGGCACGGCAACCTCGGAGACGAACCCCTCCATCGCGAAATTGCTCCGGTGCACCTTGACGATGGCGCCGGTGTCGCGTGAGACCGCGCGACGGTAGTCCTCGAGGTGCGTGCGGTTCGTTGCGCCGACTTCCACGAGCCGCGCGCCGCTCTTCGCCATGATGTCGGGGACGCGGAAGCTTCCGCCGATCTCCACGAGCTCGCCGCGCGACACGATGGCCGCGCGTCCCTCGGCGAAGGTGTTGAGTGCGAGCACGAGCGCAGCCGCGCCGTTGTCGACGACGAGCGCATCCTCCGCGCCGGAGAGCTCGCGCAGGAGCGTGACGCAGTGCGTGTACCGGCTGCCGCGCTGCCCGTGCTCGAGATCGTACTCGAGATTCGAGTAGCCCTGCGCGATCGCGCACATCGCATCGATGGCGACGCGGGGAAGGGGTGCGCGCCCGAGGTTCGTGTGCAGCACGACGCCGGTCGCGTTGAGCACGGGGCGGAGCGAGCGCTGCTCGCGCGCGGCGAGCGCCGTGCGGATCGCGAGTGCCCACTCGCGCTCGTCGCGCGGAGCCGCGCGCGGATCGTTCCGTGCGCGGTCCACCGCATCGCGCACCGCCTGCGTGACGAGTGGTCGCGACGCATGGTGGAGCAGCGCGCGCACCGCGTCACTCGAGAGGAGCGCGTTCACGCTCGGCAGCGCGCGTCGCGGATCGGTCATGGTGCGCCGGTGCGGGACGTATCGGTGGGCGGACGCGCGGGCGGCGCCTTCGTTGCAGGCTTTGTCGGCGCAGGCTTCGTCGGCGCGGCCGGGGCCGGCGTCTTCGCGCCCGGTTTCGCGGGCGGTGCGCCTGGCTTGGTCGGCGGCGCGCCCGGCTTCGACGTTGGGGCGCCCGCCTTGCCAGAGTCGGGCGCCGTCGCCGCAGGGGGCAGCGCTTTCGGAACATCGATCACGCGCGCGGTCGTGTGCGATGCACCGGTGAGCCCGCGCAGTCCGACGACTGTAAGACGGTAGCTCTTCTCCGGCTGCAGCGACCGCCCGAGCTCGAGCACGACCGACGTGATGGGACTCGGGCGGCTCGGCGTCGGCGCCGGTGCAGCTTTGGTCGTATCGCGCGCCACCCTCCGCACGCCGGCCTGTGCCGCCTTCAGCGAATCGGCACGCGCTGCGGAATCGGCACGGGCGAGCGAATCGGCGTGCGCCTGCGCGGCGTGCGTCTTCTCCCATTCGGGCACGGGCACGGCGCGCTGGATGGGGACGAGCGATGAGTCCGCGGCCTTCAAATGGAAAAGACCGACGTCGATGGTCTGCGCCGGGTCGATGCCGCGATCGAACGTCACCTGCAGCGTGACGGAGTCGCGCTGCGCAAGCGTCGTGATCGAGGGACCGAGCGTGTCGTGCACGAAGGCGAGGATTTCGACGTGCGATGTGTCGCGCAGCGTTACGCGCACGGTGTCCCACGCATCCCGCGGATCGAGCGTGTGGTCGTGGTTCTGGTCCGCGAAGCCGCGCACGAGATACGTGCCGGGCGTGACGTGCGGGAGCGAGAAGCGTCCCAGCGAATCCGATTGTGCCACGTACACGAGCTGCGTATCGGGCTGGGCGAGCGCGCGCACGTCCGCGCCGATGAGCGGCTTCCCCTCTACCCAGTCGAAGATCGTGCCCGCGATCTCGGTGCTCGGAATGGTCGCGCCGGTGGAGAAGACGAGACTCACGCCGTCCTTGCGTGCATTGCCGCGCAGATCGGTGATCCCGGGGAGCATCGTCACCGTGTACGCGGTGTTCGCGCGAAACCCGTGCTTGGGGCGCACGTCGATCGTCGAACGGTGCCAGCCGACATCCACGTCGCCGTTCATCGGCGAGATGAGGAAGAAGCTCGCGAGCCCCCCCGTACCACCGGCCTGCTCGTTGATCACGTCGTCGAAGTGGAACGTGACGTTCTTCGGGTGCGCGTTCACCGCACCGCTCTCCGGTTCGATCGAGAGCAGCTGCGGTGGCACCTTGTCTTCCGGCCCGCCCGGCGGCGGAGCGATGGACGCACAGCCGAGCACTGTGCCCACCGCCAGCGCCACACCGATCAGGCGCCGCACAGCGCGGTCACTTTGTTCCTGAGCTGCTCGCGTCGTGCGGACCATTCGCGGAGCTTGTGCCGCTCGCCCTCCACCACCTCGGGCTTGGCGCGCGTGGTGAAGTTCGGATTGGCGAGGCGCTGCTCGAGTCCCGCCAACTGCTTCTCGAGTTGCGCGAGCTCGCCCGAGAGCCGGCTGCACTCCTTCTCGAGGTCGATCGTGCCGGCGAGCGGGACGATGAGCTGCACGCCGTTCGCCAACAGCGCGTGCGCCGCGGCGCCGG
>DASSNR010000221.1:0-13057 GCA_035687925.1 Gemmatimonadaceae bacterium
AGGGTCCCAGCGTGAGCGTCTTGAGGATCAGCAGGTCGAGCGTGCCCTGGAGCAGCGGGCTCTTCGACCGATCGGCGGCGGCGGGCATCGTACGCAGAACCTCGACAGGTAGACGCCCGACATATACAACCGCGCGGCGGATCCGTCAAGCACGAGCCCGAACCGCGCGTTCACGGGCGCCCGTCAGCACGAGCGTCCGCAGACGCTTGTCATCCCGAGCGTACGCGAGGGATCTATTGGGCAGACCGGGATTCCTCGGTCGCTTTCGCTCCCTCGGAATGACTCTCCTGGCTCAGCACAGATGCACCGCCATCGCCTTGAACGAGGCGTACACCTCCCGCCCCGCCTCGAGCGCGAGCTCCCGCGCCGAGCGCGTGGTGAGCGCCGCGACGAGGGGCGTACCGGCGATGTCGACGGTGATGCGCGTGAGGGCACCGAGTGTCTCGATCTCGGCGATGCGCCCATAGAACTGGTTCCGCGCCGAGGACACATGCGGCTCGAGGGACAGCAGCACTTCCTCCGCACGGATCACGGCGTACCCGGGGCCCGGCGGCGCATCGCCCACCGTGTAGATGCGCATCGGCCCCGTGCAGAACTCGATCGCATGATGCCCGTGAGCGAGCGGCGCGGGTGTACCCTCCACCCAGTCGGGCGGCGTCTCGCCCAGAATGTGCACCTCGCCCGCGAACACGTTCTCAGCGCCGAGAAACTCGGCGATGTAGGGCGATGCGGGATGCCGGAACACGCGCTCGGGCGGGCCGTGCTGCAACACCCGTCCGCCATCGAGGAGCACGGCCACATCGCCCAGCATCCCCGCTTCCGTGAAATCGTGCGTCACCTGCAGCACCGTCATCCCGCGCTCGCGGTGCAGCGCACGCACCTCGCGGCGCACGGTCGTGCGCCGGCGTGGGTCGAGCGCGCTGAAGGGCTCGTCGAGCAACAGGATCGACGGCTCGGCCGCGAGCGCCCTTGCGATCGCCACGACCTGCCGCTCGCCGCCGCTCAACGCGCGGACACTTCGACCATAGAGCGCCTCGGCGCCGATCCGTCGCGCCGCATCTCGTGCCGCGTCGGCCGATGCCGCACCGTACGCGATGTTCGCCTCGACTGAGAGATGCGGAAACAGCAGGCCGTGCTGGTAGACGAAGCCCACGCGTCGCCGCTCGGGCGGCACGCCGCGCGCGTCGCGACCGTCGAGGCGCAGCACACCTGCGGTCTGCGGGAGGATGCCGGCGATCGTCTCCAGCAGCGTCGTCTTCCCCGAGCCCGCAGGGCCGATCACCACACCGTAGCGCCCCTGCGGGATGGTGAAGCTCACGTCCTGGAGTGTGAAGCTCCCGACGCGCGCGCCCAAGCCAACGAGCTCGATCACAGCTCGTCGAATCCCGCGCCGCGTCCGGGGCGCAGCGCGCGCAGAATGGTGAGCGGGATGAGCGCGAGGATCGCGAGGACCGCAGCGACTGGGAGCGCTTCGGTGAGTCCGTAGCTCGTGAAGCGATCGTAGCTCAGCACGCTCACGACCTTCGGGTTGTACGCGAGGATGACGACGGCGCCGAACTCGGCCACCGCTCTCGCCCACATCACGACCGCTGCGCCGATGAGTCCGCGCACCGAGAGCGGGAGCGTGACGCGACGGAAGACGCGCCATGCGGTGTCGCCGAGCGTGCGCCCCACCGCTTCGTAGCGCGTATCGACGCGCGCGAACGCTTCACGCGCGGCGCTCACATAGAGCGGCGCGGAGACGAAGAGCATCGCGGCGATGATCCCCCATGCCGAGCCGACCACGCGCAAGCCGAAATGGAGCGCCGCGCTGCCGACGAGACTCTGCCGTCCGAGCACGAGCAGGAGCGCAATGCCGGCCACCGGATGCGGGATGAGGATCGGCAGATCGATGATCGCGGCGAGAACCGCGCGCCCGCGGAAGGTGCGTCGCGCGAGCACGTACGCCATCGGCGTCCCACCGATCACGCCGAGCACCGTCGCGACGGTGGCAGTGACGCCAGTGAGCCAGAGCGAGCTGCGCAGCTCGGCGTCGGTGAAGAGTCGGTGCGCGCCGGTCGCGCCGCCCGAGGCGACGAGCCGCGCGATGGGCGAGAAGAGAAAGAGGAGAAAGAGCGAGCCCGCGACCGCGGCGATGAGGCTCGCGATGCGATTCGCGCGCATCGCGCTCGGCATCACGCGTTCGACCGGCGGCGCGGAGACCGACACTCAGCGCTCCGATGCCGGCGTCGTCTTGGACACGGGCGTCATCGCCGCCGATGATACGCTGGTCGTTCCGGTCACCGCGGTGATCGCCGCGGGCGCGCCGGTGCCGACGAGCACCGGATGTTCCAACACATCGAGTTTCGCGGCGCCGAGCACGCGCTGGCCATCGCTCGACAGCATCCACGCGAGGAACTGCTCGGCCAGTGCGCGATGCAGCGCGTGCGTGGGGATCGAGATCCCGTAGACGATCGGTTGGCCGTGTACCACGAGGGTATCTCCCACGCTCTTCCCCTGCACGCGCGTCGTCGCCTGCGCGTAGAACGCGGAGTCCGCCGGGTTGCCCATGTCGATCTGCTCGGGGAGTGTGACGTACTCGAGGTTCGCGCCCTGCGCGACGGACTCGTACGACCAGATGTAATCGAGCTCGCCCGCCTGCAGGAGCCCGACGAGATCCACTTCCTTGGGACGCACGTTGCGCGGCGGCGCGGCGGCGAGCAGGCGATCATAGAGCTGCGGCTGCTTGTAGTAGCGCGCGGCGAGCTGCATGGTGAGGAGCGTGCGATAGCCGTTGGGATCGAGGTTGGGATCGGAGCGCCCCACCTGCACGCCGGGGCGCTGCAGGATGCGCCACCAGTTGTCGCCGTTGATTTCGTTCGCGAAGCGCGACTTGTCGGTGTACGCCAGCACCATGCGATTGCGCGCGAACTGCACGTACCAGGTGAGCTGGCTCGGGATGAGGAGCTCGGGGAACACCTCGTAGTCCGCGAGCGCGATGATGTCGGGGATCTTGTGCAGATCGGTGAGCTTGCGCGCGGTCTCGAGGCTGCCGGCGTTCTCCTGTTCGATCGTGATGCCGCGCGGAGTGGCGAAGCTGTCGAGCGCGGCGCGGAGCGGGCGTGCGAGGCTGCCCGCATTGTAGGCGATGAGCGTGTTGCCGCTCGCACCGCCGCGCGATGCACCGGATGATGCGCTGTCGGTCTGCGCACCGCGACCGGAGCAGGCCGCGAGCACGAGCGCGATGCCGAGCAGTGCGAGTGTTGAGCGACACATGATCATCGTCCCTCGAGGATGTCGTGTTCGGCGCGTGCGACGACCTTCCCGATCGCGCGGCTCACACGGTGGTAGCGATGAATGAGCAGCTCGCCATCGGCGGTGAGCCCCGAGCCGCCGCCCGCCGCACCACCCGCCTGGCGCACGACGAGTGAGCGATCGAGCACCGATTCCGCTCGGCGGATCCACGCGATGGCGTGCCGGTAGCCGAGCCCGAGCGTGAGCGCGGCCTGGCGCACGGAGCCCTGGCGGTCGATCTCCTCGAGCAGGCGGATGAAGCGAGGCCCCAGCACCTTCTCGCCATCGCGATCGATGATGAGCACGGCGCGCGCGCGGATCCGATCACGCCACTGCACGGAGCCTTTGCAACCCCGGCGCTGCGGCTCGTGCGATGCATCGCGTCCGCCACCATTCGTGCGGCGCGGGCTGCGATGCGATTCAGTAGATCGCGACGACTTGCGCGAGGAGCTCGTTGGCATGGCCCGTCGGATGATCGGACTTCACGATCCAGTCGACCTGCAGCCGCACGTGGTCGCGCGGTGCGACGAAGTTGACGCCCACGGTGGTCCAGGTCGAGCGGGTCTCATCGGCCACGAGCACGTCCGTCGTGGCCAGCGTCTGATGGAACTGCTCCCACTTCACGACGGGCTGCAGCCACGGGAGCACCTTGTACGCGACGAGCGCGTAGCCGCCGCTCGCGTCGGTCGCAGCCGCACGTGCCGAGTCCCTGACCTGGATGACCTCTCCCTCGATCGTCGCCTGACCGGCAATGAGACGGGCGTCGTATCCCCATCGGTGCACCACTCCTTCGCCCGACCACTTTCCAGCGATCGCGAGCTGAGGGAACGGTGAGACGGTGACGCGCGCCATGGCCACCTCATGGCCATCGGGATTGGCCGTCGTATTGGGGCCGTTGCCGTTGGCGAGCGCGGCATCGACCGTCAGAAAGCGCGTGAGACGCAGCTGACCCATGACTCCAATGTCGCGCTTGATGGCCAGCCCGTCCACGGCCTGCGAGCGCTGGACGGTGAGGAGATGGGAGTATGGCGTCAGGTACTCCAGGCTGAACGGCATCTTGAACTGGCCGACGATGAGCGACGGGCGCAGCGCCTGGAAGCGATGCGCATCGGGCGGCGTGAGCTGCACGTAGGCATCGCTGAACGCGAACGTTCCCACGGACGAGCTGCTGTTCCCGATGCCGTTGTTGGAGATCCCGCCCTGCACGCGCACCGCCAGGAACGGCATCGGGCGCGCCTCGGCCGTGAGCCGGATGCGACTGATGCTGAACGTGGTCGAGTCGTGACGGCGTGTCTGCCGGGCGGCGAAATACCCGCTCAACGTGACGCCCGGCCCGATGCGACTCACGTCGAGTACCGGCGATGGCGCAACAGGATACTGCGCGGCAAGCGGCGGCGCCGCGACGGCGCCGATCGTCAGGATTCCGGCAACGAGTGCGGCGCGACCGTGCCGATGGCACCACGAGACGACGTGCATGACGTGCGAAGTGCAAGAGGAGCCTGCGTTGTTACCTACCGGGAACAACGGGAATATCTCGCGGCTGTGCCGGACGGCGCAAGGCGAAGCGGGGACCACTGTCATGCCGAGCGAGAGCGAAGAATCTCGGCCCTCGGTGTCATTCCGAGCGCAGCGAGGAATCTCATTCTTCCAGCGAGATCCCTCGCTTCACTCGGGATGACATTCCAGCGAGATCCCTCGCTCTCGCTCGGCATGACGAACATGCGCCCGTTGGGCATTGCAAGCTTCCGAACGCTATATTCTGCCATTCCCCTCGATGTACCGCCTGCCCTTTTCCTATCGAGTCCGCCATGACCGACGCTGCTGTCGACATCCGGAACATCTCGAAACGCTACGCAGGACACGTCGCCGTGCGCGACCTGTCGCTCGCCGTGCCACGCGGCGCCGTCTATGGGCTCCTCGGCCCCAACGGCGCCGGGAAGACGACCACCATCCGCATGATGCTCAACATCATCGCGCCGGACACGGGAAGCATCACGCTGCTCGGACAGCCGAGCACGGCATCGGGCGTCACGGATCGCGTGGGATATCTGCCCGAAGAGCGCGGGCTGTACAAGAAGATGGAAGTGCGCCGCGTGCTCCGCTTTCTCGCCGAGCTCAAGGGGATAGCGCCCAAGGTCGCCGACAAGCGCATCTCCGAGTGGCTGGAGCGCGTGGGTTTGAGCTCGAGCGAGAAGGACTGGGGCAGTGCGAAGGTGGACGAGCTCTCGCGTGGGATGCAGCAGAAGGTGCAGTTCATCGGCACGCTGCTGCACGAGCCCGAACTCGTGATCCTCGATGAGCCGTTCAGCGGTCTCGATCCGATCAACGCACAGGCGCTCAAGGACATCGTCGTCGAGCTGCGGCGCTCGGGGACGACGGTCATCTTCAGCACGCATCTCATGGAGAACGCCGAGCGGCTGTGCGATGCGGTGTGCATCATCGCGCGCGGCGAGAAAGTGCTGGATGGCGCGATCTCGGCGGTGAAGGCGGAGCACGGCGGCCGCTTCGTCGCACTCGCGCTCGCGAACGGCGCCGCGCACTCGCTCGCGCCGGTGCTCAACGACCCGAAGCTCGTGCGCCGCGTGGACGACTCCAACCGCACGATGGAGATCGAGCTCGCGCCGGGCGCGGACCCGCAGCGCTTGCTGCGCACGATCATCGACAGCGGCGCGACGGTGGAGCGGTTCGAGCTCGTCCAGCCTTCGCTGCATCGCATCTTCCTCGACAAGGTGGGCGCCGCCGGCGCCGAGGAGCGGACCAATGGCCATGCGTAAGCTCTGGGCGACGACCAAGCGCGAGTACCTGGAGCGCGTGCGGACGAAGTGGTTCATCGTCGCCACCGTGTTCGGCCCCGTGCTCTTCGGCGCGATCGCGTTCCTGCCGTCGGTCATGGCGATGCGCACCAAGGCGTCGACGAACTTCGCGCACATTGCGATCCTCGATGCGACGGGGACCGACCTGGGGCGTCGCGTCACGCGTGCACTCGCGGCCGACAGTGCGTACGCAGCGGCCGGCCCGATGCTGCGCATCATCGATCCCAAGGAGCTCACGGTCGCCGAGTCGCTCGCGACGCACGAGGTGATGCGGAAGCAGGCGACCGGGTACCTCGTGCTCGATGAGCAGACCATGGCCGGTGAGACGGCGCGCTACGCGGGACGCAATGCGTCGTCGCTCACCGATGTGGATCGCGTGCAGAGCGCGGTGCGCAAGGGGCTGCTCGCGATGCGACTCGAGCAGGCGGGGATCGACTCCACGAAGGTGCAGGCGCTCACCGGGCCGCAGCTCTCCCTCGACGCGGAGCGTATCACGGACCAGGGGCGCGGCGGCTCGGGGACGGTGAGCGTCATCTTCGGCTTCGCGATCGCGTTCCTGCTGTACATGTCGATTCTCCTGTACGGACAGAACGTGTTGCACGGCGTGATCGAGGAGAAGTCGACGCGGATGGCCGAGGTGATCGCATCGAGCGTTCCGCCCGACACGCTGCTCGCGGGGAAGGTGCTCGGCGTCGGCGCGGTAGGGCTCACGCAGCTCGCGGTGTGGCTCATCACCGCGTACGCCCTGTTCAAGGTGCGCGTCCCGCTGCTCGCGAAGCTCGGCGTCCACTCGACAGCGCTCCCGCTTCCCTCGATCTCGGTCGGGCTCGCGCTGCTGCTCGTCGCCTTCTTCGTGCTCGGCTACATCTTCTACGCGTCGCTCTTCGCCGCGGTGGGTGCGACGGTGAGCAACGAGCAGGACGTGCGGCAGGCGGCGACGCCCGTGACGCTGCTGCTCGTCGCGACGATCATCTTCATGGAGCCGATCCTGCTCGACCCGACGAGCCAGCTCGCGGTCGTGATGTCGTGGCTCCCCTTCTCGTCGCCGATCATCATGCCGCTGCGCCTGAGCGTGATCTCACTCTCTCCGCTCGTAATCGCGGGCACGATGGCCGTGCTGATCGTGGGATGCATTGCGTCCGTGTGGCTCGCCGCCCGCATCTACCGCGTCGGCCTCCTCATGTACGGCAAGCGCCCCACGATGCGCGAGGTGGTACGGTGGGTGAGGTACGCGGGATGAGAAGGACGCGGGACGCGGGACGCGGGATGCGGGATGCGCAACGGCTCGTGGCGAAAAAGCCCTCTCCCCCGAGGCAGTCCCCGCTTCCCGCTTCCCGCTTCCCGCGTCCCGCATCCCGCGTCCCGCATCAATGCGCCAGCGACTCCTCTCCCGCCGAGCGGGGCGAGGTGTTCTGGTCGAAGCCGACGAATTGGCTGTCGGTGGGGCGGACGGAATCGACGCCCGCGGTTTCACGTGCGATCGGGCGCGTGACGGGGCGTTCGATGAATGTCGTGGTCGAGGTGGTGCGGACGCTCGGCGCAGGGGCACCGATCGCGGTCTTGAGCTCGGCGACCCATCCGTCGATGCGCTCGTTGAAGGCATCGGTGGCGCCGGTGATGACGCGGGCGGCGACATCATCGAGCAGCGCACCGAGCTTGCTGCTCGCGCCGCCGGTGGCGGCGACCGTGGCCGCAGCGCTCTTCACATCGAGCTTCGACGCGGCGAGCGCGGCGCCGGCGCCGAAGGCGACGGCCAGTGCGGGCCATGGATGATCCTGGATGATATGCATGAGATTCAGCTTGCGTTCGAGCTGCGCGATGGTCGTCGACATCCGCTCGCGCGTCAGCTCGATGTCACGTCGGACGTCAGCTGTCGTTTCAGCCATTGTGTGTCCTCTTTGAGCGTCGTCACCGTCTGATCGGGAGCGAGTCGTTCGGGAGAGAGCAGGTCCAGACCGCGCGCGGCCATCCATCCCGCCAGCACGATGAACAGCGCCGTCGCGAGCAGCGCAGCGATCCAGTACCGGTTGTTCGGGAACCACTGATCGCCGGCGAGCAGGATGAGCCCGACGACGAGCGCCATGACGCCGAGGATGGCGAGCACGCCACCCAGCGCCACGAGCCCCGTCCCGACGCCGACGCCGCGCAGCAACCCGGCCAGCTCTGTGCGCGCGAGCTGAGACTTGGCGCGCACGAGCTGCGCACTACCATTGGCGAGATCGAGGAGGAGCGCGCCGATCGAGCGGCGATCTCCGTCCCGGGTCGCGGCCATGGCTTAGCCTTCGTGGCCGGAGCTGAACATCCGACCGACGACGTAGCCGAGCCCGAGCGCGACGACGAGCGCGCGGCCGGGATGGCTTCGCACCTGATGCTCGATGTCGTGTCGCACCGACTCCAGATCGGCGGTGCGGAGCCAGTCGGCGGTCTTCTCCATGCCGCCCGCCACGGCACCGCCCATCTTGTTCATCTTCGTGGCTTCCGCCGTCGCGCCGTTGCCGGTGGTGGACTGCTGCATGTCACTCGCCGCGGAGGCGGTCTTCTGCCGCAGCTTGTCAGCGCCCTGATCGAGCTTGTCGGCGACCGTGGACTTGAACTGTGTCGCCTTCTCCCTTGCCTGGCCGACCTTCTGCTTCGCCTGATCCGCGACCTGATTGACCTTCTGCTTCGTGGTATCCGCGAGCTGATCGACCTTGTGCTTGGTCTGATCGGCGGCCTGGTTGGCGGTCTCTTTGGCGGTGTCGATCCCTTGCTCGGTGGTACCCTCTTCCTGTCCGGTCATGGCGCCCGCCATCTGGCGTGATGTGCCCTGACTTGCACGGCTGCCAGGTCCGGTGGCGGGTTGTGGCGTACGGGGCCCAGTGCCCTCGAAGCGGTCGTTCGGATCGCGTTCCATGGCTGCTCCATCGCTAAGGCGTTCCCTTGCACGCTGCAGGGGCTGTGCCAGGGAAGGGCGCGGGAAGCGGGAAGCGGGATGCGGCATGCGGGAAGCGCGATGCGGGAAGCGCTATGCGGGAAGCGGGAACGGCTCGTGGAGCGGAAGCCCTCACCCCCAGGCAGTTCCCGCTTCCCGCATCCCGCGTCCCGCATCCCTCAGCAATACCGATCGAATGCTGCCGTCAGGTCCGCGGCGATCGAGTCGGCGGTGCGGCCTTCGATCTGGTGACGCTCGAGCATGAAGACGAGGGCGCCGTCCTTGAACAGCGCGATCTGCGGGGAGGACGGGGCGTAGCCCGTGAAGTAGCTCCGCGCACGTGCGGTGGCGTCGAGGTCCTGACCCGCGAAGACGGTGGTGAGCGTGTCGGGTGTGTGCGCGTGATTGAGCGCGAGCGCGACCGCGGGACGCGCATTGCGCGCGGCGCAACCGCAGATGGAGTTCACGACGACGAGCGTCGTGCCTGATGCCCCATCGAGCTTCGCATCCACGTCGGACGGGGTCCGCATCTCCTGCACGCCGAGTCGCGTCAGCTCCTGGCGCATCGGTGTGACGAATCGTTCATCGTACGGCATCGGGGTGCGCTCCACGTTGTCGAATAGACCGGTCGCGGCCGACAGCCGATCGATCGTTCGCTGCCGCCGGTGCGTCTCTGCGTGCAATGTAACGCACGAGGCGCGCGACCGGTTCGCGTCATCTTCACCGCATGTCTCGTGCAGCGCGGCGCGATGCGGGCGCATCGCGGGCGTGGAGGGATCACTCCGCCGATTCGGCCTCATGCGCCTGGCGGACGTGCTCCTCGTGGATGGCCATCGCGGTCGAGTCGCGATGCTCGGCTTTGAGGAGCGTGAAGCGCGCGATCTGCACGACACCGGCGAGCACGATCGCGAAGAGAATCACGAGCACGAGGTGCGCGATGAACCACGTCGCGGCGAGCGATGGGAGATCGTGCCAGTGCTCGTACTCCGTGCCCAACCGCTCCCACCCGAACGCGATGAGCACGGCGCTGATCGCCGTTTCGGCAGCGCTGGCGACGATCGCGAACATCGGCGCGCGCCAGAGCCACTGGCGAATCGTGAAATTCCCCAGGTGCGCGGTCGCGAAGCCGAGCAGCACGATGACGCGCACGAGGATCCCCACGGGCACGAGCCACAGCGCGTGCCCCGTGCCGAACGCGCGCACCGTCCACCAGATGGCGTGCAGCACCACCGCTGCCAGCGCTGCCATACCGACGAGCGAGAGCGAGAGCCTCCGGAGCGTCTTCGGCTCGTGGAGGCCCCACTCGATGGCTTGGATCGGGAAGAAGGTGGACATGGGGGGAGGGTGAAGTCGATCAGTGGGTCAGTGGGTCAGTGAGTCAGAAGAGGCCCGCGCGGTTGTCATTCCGAGCGTGAGCGAGGAATCTCTCGCCCGCCAGTCCGAGATCCCTCGCTCCGCTCGGGATGACAAGCTCACCTTACCAGCCGTTCCTGACCCACTGACCTACTGACTCACTGACTCACTGTTCTCACGACCCGCCGCAGAGCGAGCGACCCTCGAAGATCCAGAGGCTCGTGATGCGCGCGCTGTCGGGGACGATCGAGGGGTTGCGACTCACGGTGCGGCCGCGGCTCGGCAGCCTGGCCGGCGAGACCGAGGTCGCGAACGAGATGCCGGGGAGTGCGGCTGCGGAGACGACCACCTTCCCTTCGCCGGTGGTCGCGCACACCTGGCCGTAGGCATCGCGCAGATCGCGCACGCGGCTCCCGACGCCGATGCCGCGATCGGTGTGGAAGCCGGTGTCGGTCACGATCACGCGCGAGATGCTGGAGTCACCGGTGCCGGTGGTGATCGCCGTGAGGGCGTACGGGCCGAAGCGGATCACCTTCCCGCGCTCCGTCATGCCCTCGAGTGCGAACGTGGTGTCGTGCGTGGGACAATTCGAGGCGACGTCAGCGACGGACGAGCCGACGCGCACCGGCCCGATCCCGCCCGCCGTGATCGGCGGCGTGGGGGACGCGCTGCACGCATTCGCTGCGGGCTTCACGGGCACGGTCGCCACATCGGTGGAATCGGTGGCCGGAGCATCGTGCTTGCTGCAGGCCGTGAGCAGGGCGCTGGACGCGAGGAGAATGGGGACCAGCCGGTGAACGTATGGCATGGTTCGCTGTCGCTCCGTGCGAGAGGGAAACGTGATCGGCTTCTCGACAGACGTTAACGCTCGTGCAGACGGGATGCCACCCTAGGAAACGAGCGATGCGCGCGGTGCATCGCCGCGCAGCAGCGCGAGCAGCTGCATCTCCAGCTGCTCGAACTCGAACGGCTTGCTCAGCACGGGCTGCGGCGTCGCGTCGAGAAACGCGCGGCTGCTCGCGCTCACGAGATCGCCGGTGACGAACAGCGTGCGCGCGGCAAGCGCGGGGTCTTCGCGGCGCAGCACCTCGTAGAACGCGGGCCCGTCCATGACCGGCATGCGCAGGTCGCACACCACGCAATCGAAGCGTTCGTTCCGCACGGCCTTGAGCGCCGCCGCGCCATCGCCCGCCGTCACGACCGCCATGCGACGCATGCGGCCGAACGCCTGCATGCCGCTTCGCAGTGTCGGCTCATCGTCCACGAACAGCAGGCGGAGCCCCTTGAGCGCCGAGGCATCCTTGCCGTTGAGCGCGCCGAGTCCATCGTCCATTTCTTCGGCGTGGACGTCCTTGCTGAATGCCGGCAGCGAGATGCGAAACAGTGTGCCCTCGCTCGACGTGCGCGCGATCGTGATCGAGCCGCCGTGCGTGGCGACGATGCCGTAGCTCACGCTGAGCCCGAGTCCGGTGCCGTCGCGTTTCGTCGTGAAGAACGGCTCGAAGACGTGCGCGCGCGCTTCGGGCGGGATGCCGGGGCCCGTGTCGCTCACCTCGAGCACGACGCGATCGCCATCGGCGCGCGTGACGATCGTGAGCGCGCCCGAGCCCTGCGGCGCCATCGCCTGGATGGCGTTCGTCATCAGGTTGAGCAGCACCTGCTGCAGCTGACGCGCATCGCCGGTCACCGACGGGAGATCGCTCGCGAGCTCGGTCGTGCACGTGATACCGGCCGTCGACATCTCGTAGCTGCGGAGTCGCACCGTGCGCTCCACCACTTCGTTGAGCGCGAGCGGGCGCGGCTCCGTCTCGCTGCGGCGCGCGAAGGTGAGCAGATCACTCAGCACCTGACTCGCGCGCACCGTCTCCGAGCGGATCACCTCCACCGACTCGCGGTGGTCGGTGTCGAGCGCGCCGTCGCGCAACAGGAGCTGCGCGTACGCGCTGATCGTGCTCAGCGGATTGTTCACCTCGTGCGCGACGCCGGCCACGAGCTCGCCCACCGCTGCCAGCCGCTCCGTCTCCGCCAGTCGCGCGCGCATCTCGCGCTCCGCCGTCATGTCGCGCCCGACGACGAGCACCATCGGCGGATCGGCTTCCGGCAACCGGCGCAGCGCCAGTGAGCCGATGCGGACTCCCGCCTCGTGCGTGAGGCGTACCTCGATGCGCGAGCTCTCTCCCGCGAGCGCTCGCGCGAGCTCCGCGCGCAACCGCTCGCGGTCCTCCGCCATGACGAACTCGTCGATCGTGCACCCGACGAGCTGCAGCGGCTGCAGGCCGATGAGGTCGCGCACCGCATCATTCGCCTCGCGGATGCGGCCGCTCTCGAACACGGTGAGCACCGCGTCCGGCGCCGCGCGGAAAAGCGTGCGGAAGCGCCACTCGGCCTGACGCAGCGTCTCGACGAGGTCGGCGTTGGCGAGCGCGACGGACAGCAGGTCCGTCATCGCTTCGACGTGCGCGAGCTCGCGCTCCTTGAACGAGCGCGTGAGCCGCGAGAGCACCATCGCCGCGCCGATCACCTCGCCGCGTCGCTGCAGCGGGACGATCGCGATCCCGTGCGCGCCAGCCGCCGCGAGCGCATCCTGCTCGGCACCCGCCTCCTCCGGCGATGAGGGGAGGTCGGCCGCGCACCAGCTCGCACCGCGGCGCACGGCGCGTCCGAGCAACGACGACGCGAGGGGGAACGTCTCTCCCGCGAGCCCGTC
>DASSNR010000242.1:0-2158 GCA_035687925.1 Gemmatimonadaceae bacterium
GATCCGCGGAATGCTCATCGACACCGGGTTCCCGGCGGTGGCGCACGAGGTGGCGGCGTGGCTCGACCAGGCGCGCCCCAGGGGCGTCGTCCTCACGCACTCGCACGAGGATCACGCGGGGACTGCCGAGCTCGTCGCGCGGCGCGGCGTGCCGATCGCCGCGGGGCTGGCGACGCTGGAAGCGATCCGTCGCCCGGAGGAGATCGGCTTCACGCGGCGTCTCATCTGGGGACGCGTGCCGCCGCTCGTGTCGCCCGTTGCGCTCTTCGCGCCCGACGGACTCGCGCTGCTTCCGACGCCCGGGCACGCAAGCGATCACATGGTCGTATGGGACGCCGAGCGCGAGACGCTGTTTGCGGGCGACCTCTTCCTCGGTGTGAAGGTGCGGGCGGCGCATCCCGGTGAGAATGTGCGACAGCTCGTGCACAGCGTGCGGCGCGCCGCGGCGCTCCGGCCGAAGCGGATGTTCGACGCGCATCGCGGGCTGGTGCCCGACCCTGTCGCGTCGCTCAACGCGAAGGCGAATTGGATGGAGGAGACGATCGCCGCCGTCGAGGAGCGCATCGCGCGCGGGTGGAGCGATCGGGCGATTACGCGGGACGTACTCGGACGGGAGGACTCTGCGTACTACGTGACGCGAGGGGCGATGTCGAAGATCAACTTCGTGAAGGCGGTGAGGGGCGGGGTGCGGGACGCAGGACGCGGGATGCGGGATGCGGGAAGCGCGATGCAGGGCGTGGAGCCCAACGTACACACTGAGCGATGAGGGCCAGATCAGGCATCACGCGCACCCTGCAGACTTGATCCTCCGGCACGAGAGAAGCAGGATGAAGCGTGAGGATCTTCGACGGACTGAGCTGTTGACGTCGTAGCCATCTCATGATGGCCGAGACGTGTAGCTCGGTGCATCAGCATCGGCTCGGTGGTGTGCCGCTATGTGGATGTATTCGACCTGCATCTTCTGCCACGGTGCGCTCGGCGCGAACGAGGCGATCGAGCGTTTCCCGGTGGGACGCCGCATCGCCTTCGACGCGGCGCGTGGGCGGCTGTGGGTCATCTGCCAGCACTGCGGCCGGTGGAACCTGAGCCCGCTCGACGAGCGATGGGAAGCAGTCGACGAGTGCGAGCGACGATTCCGTGGGACCGTGCTCAGGCGGTCGACGGAGCACATCGGACTCGCGCGTCTGCCCGACGGCCTCGACCTCGTGCGCGTCGGACGACCGCTCCGCCCGGAGATGGCCGCGTGGCGCTACGGGCGTCAGTTCGCGGGGCGCTTCCGCCGAGCACAGATGACCGTGAGCGCTGCCGGTGTAGGCGGAAGTGCGGCGGTGGTTGCCGGACTGGCGGCGGGTGTGCTCACGCCGGGCCTCGTCGCGGGGGCCGCGCTCGCTGGCTCAGCCGTCTGGTGGCTCGGTCAGCATCGCGTGCTCTTCTGCGTCCCGTTCCATGGGCAGGTGCTGCACGTACGCGCGCGCGACGTCGCCGAGACGCAGTTCGTCCCGATCGACCGCGGTGAAGCGTGGAGTCTGCGGCTCAGCCATCGCGACGGCGCGTCACGCCTGGAAGGCGATCAGGCCGTGCACGTCATGGCCAAGACGCTCATCCACCTGAACGGCTGGGGCGCGACCTTGAGCACGGTGGAGCGTGCCGTCGCTCGGCTGGATGTCTTCGGTGCTCGCGCGCGCATGTTCGCGTTCATGTCGCGCACCCCGGATCACACCTCGTTCCCGGAGCATCCCGGCATCCTGGCGAAGATGTCCGCCGAGCAACGGCTCGCGCTCGAGATGGCGGTGCACGAGGAAGCGGAGGAGCAGGCGTTGAACGGCGAGCTCGCGGCGCTCGAGCGCGCGTGGCGGGAGGCGGAGGAGATCGCGAGCATCGCGGACGATCTGTTCGTCCCGGACACGATCACCGAGTGGCTCGCGCAGCACAGAGTGCGGAGCGGACCGTAGCGCTGTCCGTGCCGCGACGCCGCCGCGTCACAATGTGGAGCGCAACGAGCCGCGACTCACATGCGCGAGAGCTCACGCACGTTCAGCGCTCAGGAGCGCCCGCCCGCCACCATCGTCTCCTGCGCCGCAACCGCCTGCCACCGCCCGTTGCGATAGGCGAAGACATCAGTGAAGCGAAGGCGCCCGATGTCATGCCCCGTCGAGTC
>DASSNR010000259.1:0-13098 GCA_035687925.1 Gemmatimonadaceae bacterium
TCGGCGACGGTGATCGTGAACCAGGCGCCGTAGCACGCGAGTCTGGTCTCACGCACTGGAACGCTTCGTCCACATGTGTGCATCTCGACGCCGAGGGGCGCAGACGCCGCTCCTTGCCGCGATCATGCTGCTCGCTCTGTCGGTGCCGCTCCGAGCACAGGGGGCGCCGCCCAGACCGCCGGCGACGAACCCGTCGCTGCCGACTGGCGGTGCGCCGGCGCGGGCGTCTGCCGTACCTGCTGCGGCAACCGTCGCCGCGTTTGCGACGTCGTTCGAGGTATCACTCGACGGCGTGCACTGGTCGAAGACGATCACGCAGCGCTTCCCCTATCGATGCGAGCTCGGTGGGACGACGCTGTGTGGGCCGCGCACGCCCGATGTGCACGTGTACACCAGATGGGCACGGCTCCCAGCGGTGGACATGGCGCAGGCGCGCATCAAGGGGATGACCGGACCGTACCGGATCGATGTGTCGCCATCTCGCGCACAGTCCGTGTGCGAGACCGGCGCATCATATCCGCTCCCATCCTCCGGCTTCCCGATCACGGTTCGCGCCTCGCGGCCGGGCGGCCCGTTTCCGATCACGTGCACGTGGGTGGTCACCGCAGTCGTCGCGCGGCCCGCCGGTTCGAGGCCGGCATACGAGCTGGTGCGATCGAATCCGGTGTCGGTGACGCTCACGCTGCACTGAATAAGGACCACTATGCGACGAAGTCCCGCACTGCCCCTCCTGGTTGCCGTACTGGCGGGCTGCGCCAAGGCCGATGCCCCGGCCGCGGGCCCGAGCGCCCCGCTGCGAGCAACCGCCGTCGCGGCCCGGGCCCCGGCGCCCTTGAACGGACTGGATGCGTCGGATCATGCCGCGCTCGCACGCTTTCATCTCACCACGGCCAACGTGGCCCGGACGACACAGGCGACGCGGAACATCGCCGCGCTCAATGCGACGGATCCGCGGTTGCTCAAGCGGCTCGATCAGGAGGCGCCGCTCAGCGACGCACAGACGCTGCAGGAGATGGCCGACCGTCTTGCGAGCATCCCGCAAGTGCGCAGCGCCATCGAGCGCGCGGGGCTGTCCCCCCGCGAGTACGTGCTCGTCTACTACACCATCGCCCAGGCCATCGTCGACGACGCGCACGCGACGCCGGGCGGAACGACGCCGGCCACCGTCACCGTCTCCACGGACAATCTCGCTTTCGTAGCTGCGCATCGCTCGGCGATCCAGCAGTTCATGCAGGCGCTGCAAGCGATGGCGCCGCGCGGCCACGCGGACGGCGCCGGCGGGCCGTAGCGCACATCGCCGTCCATCGATCACGCACCGTTCATCAGCACTTCACACCGCTCCACGAGGGATTCCGATGCGATACATGTCGATGCTTCGAGTCGGGCTCGCCGCCGCCGTCTTCGGGGTGGCAGCACCGAGGCCAGCGCAGGCGCAGTTCGGGAAGCTCATCAAGAAAGCCAAGCACGCGATGGATCCCGCCAAGTCGGACAGCGCGGGCGCTGCAGCGGCCGGGGCGTCGGCACAGCATCCGGCGGAATGGGTCGAGCTCACGAGCGCACGCGTGGGTGGGATGATCGACGCGATGCAAGCGAAGCTGCACCTCGTCTCCACCGCCGACGGGATCGGTGTCGCTGCCATGAACGAGCGCGTGCAGCAGATCGATCAGCAGATGCCCAAGGTCGAGCCCGAGGCGGAATCGCGGTACGACAATGCCGTGAGCGACCAGAAGTTCTGCATGGAAAAGACGCGCGACACGCTCAGCCAATCGCATCAAAGCGAGATGATGGCGATGCAGATGCAGATGGCCACCGACCGCCAGAAGGCCGTGCAGACAGGGGCGTTGCTGCAGAAGATGCAGGAGGCCAGACAGCGCGGCGACACGGCCGAGGCGACTCGACTGCAGCGCGAGATGATGGCGCCGCTTCTCGCCATCGGGCAGAAGGACTCGCTCGAGGCGCTGAAGCGGTGCGGGCCGGTGCCCAGGAAACCCGCGGACCTTGCGCTGTTCGATTCACTCAACGCCGAACGGGCGAAGCTCACCGAGCGCATCCGCACCGTGCAGGACGAGGCGGACAGCGTCGCCGCCGAGCGGAGCGGGATGACGCGCCAGCAGTTCGACATGGCGAAGGAGCGCGTGCTCGCTTACCTGGGCGGTGACAAGCAAGGGTTGGACAAGGCGGAGCTGGCCGCGCTCGGCGCGCGTCACGACGAGATCGACAAGGTAGCGGTGGCCCTCCACACGCAGGGCGCGAGCTGGTGAGCCCCATCGTGCGCCGCGCCCTGTACGGCGCGGCGCTGGCCGGGTGCGCGGTGCTCGGCGCCGCGCACCCGAACGCGGGCGTCCACGCCTCATCCGCCATTCCTCGCTCGGCGCTCGCCGTCGAACAGCGCGGCGTGCGGCGCGAGTGGTGGCGCTCCGATCGGGCGCCCGCGCACTGGGGCGCGGCGCTCCCCGCCGTCGAAGAAGCGATCGTGTGGCAACCGGTGGCCGACGGCGTCGAGTGGGGTGAGCTGCCGCTCGCCGGCGACGGCGAAGCGTGGCGCATCCGTGTGATCGTCGCGCGCATCGATCCGCGTCGCGTGCGCGTGCGACTCGACACCGCGTTCGCGACCGGCGTGCTCGGCGCGGAGTGGAGCATCGATCGCGCGCCGCGCGACGCGGTGCTCGCGGTGAACGCAGGGCAGTTCGTCGGCTCGCTGCCGTGGGGGTGGGTCGTGCTCCGCGGACGTGAATTTCTCGCGCCCGGGCGCGGGCCGCTCTCCAGCGCCGTGGCCATCGATTCATCGGGCACGATGCGATGGGTGAGCGCGGACAGCATCCCCGCATGGCGCCGCACGCCGCACCTCGCGGCCGCCTTTCAATCGTTCCCCACGCTGCTCGAGGGCGATGGCGACGTGCCGCGCGCGTTGCGCGGCGAGCAGGCGAGCGAGGGCATCGACCTCGCGCATCGCGATGCACGACTCGCGATCGGTGCGCTGCGCGACGGGCGCGTGCTCATCGCGCTCACCCGCTTCGATGCGCTCGACGGCACCCTCGACTTCGTGCCGTTCGGGCTCACGACGCCCGAGATGGCGGCACTCATGGGCGCGCTGGGATGTGCACGCGCCGTGATGCTCGATGGCGGCATCTCGAGCCAGATGCTCATTCGCGAGCGGGATGGCGTGACCCATCGCTGGACGGGGATCCGGCGCGTACCGCTCGGGCTCGTCGTCGTGCCGCGCACGGATGCTTCAGTGCCGCGAGGCGAGACATCTCCACATCCCTAACGGAGTCACATCGTGCATACACATCGACAGTGGCGTCGCCAGCTCACCGCACCCGTGCTCATGCTCGCCGCCGCCATCCCAGCGACCCTCGCGGCGCAGACGACGCGGCCGGCAGTCACGCGGCGGCCGACCGAGATGCGCACGTCTCCCACACGGACGGTGGCTGAGACGGCGGCGATCGACAGCTTCCGCCACCGCACGTTCGCATCCCCGTCTCCATCGCATCACGACCGGTACCCGCAAGGTGTCGATGTCCGTTGGAATCGGCACCCACGCGCAACCGCGTACCAGTTGGTACGTTCGTGGAGTGCGACGGGTCCCTGGGTTGCCGCGACGTCCCGCGCGACGAAAGGCGACGTTGTCACGCAACACATCGAGGGACTGCTGCCAGGCAAAGTGCTCTACTTTCGCGTCGTGGCGCTGAGCGCGCGCGACGGACGGCTGGCGGCAATCGACAGCTCGAACGCCGCGGTCGCGCAGGTCAGTCCGTCCATCGTCGGACCGAACCGTGACGCTCCGGGGTTCGTGCATCTGGCGCTGTGTAACACGACGCCGCAGGCGGCCGTCACGCTCGCCTGGCACTCCGTGCCCGGCGCCTCGGGGTACCGCGTGCTGCAGGCGGTCGCGCCACCATCGGGTTCAGCGAACGGCTTCCGCGATCTCACGCATGCTCCCGTTTTGCCAGCGACCGTGGAGGCGCAGCAGATGAGCGCGACGGTCATCGTTCGCGACACGGTGTTCTCGCAGCATGCCGTGCCGAATGGCATGTATGACTATGCCGTGGAGCCGATGTTCCGCATGCTCAACGATTCGCAGGAGGTGTGGGCGACCGCGTACGGCGCTGCTGTCGGCGGACTCATCGTGCCGTCTTCGGAGAGCATGAGCTGCGCGCCACAGTAACCCGCGCTGGTCACACCCGGTGAAGCAGCTCTCGCGCGTCACGGCACCTTGAACGCGAACGGCATCTGCAGGAGCTGCTTCACCGTGTGGCGGCCGACCTCGGCGGGGGTGAACTTCCACGAGCCGAGCACGCTCCGGACTGCCTCGACGAATTGTGGGTTCGTCGCTTTCAGCACCTTGAACGTCGACAAGTCCGCGCGCCCCGTCGTGTCGACCACGAACTGCGCGAGGACTTCGCCGCTGACGCGCTGCTGCACGAGCGCGTCCGGATACCGCGGTGTCGGATTCCCCGCCACGGGCATCGCCGGCTTCTCGATCTGGAAGTCGATGTAGGTCTTGTCGGCGTTCACCGGCTTCCCGCCGGCGCCCACCCGGTCGGCCTGTTGCTGCAGCCCGGTCGCCTTGTCGGGCGAGGGGACCGAGCACGCGATGGCGATGGTCACGGCGGCCGCCGCACCGAAGAGCACGATGCGCGTGCGAGAGACGCGGGCAACCGAGCGACGCATGGCGATGATCCTCCGTTCGAGATTGGATGATGGCTCCGACAGCGCCGGAGCGAAGCGTGTGGCTGCGGCCGAATGCCGCTGCGCGATGGTGAGGAGCAAGAGCCCGTAGCGCTCGGCGCGCGGATGCGCGCGCAGCACGCGCGCGTCGCAGTCCAGCTCGATGGCGAGGCGGAGCCGCCGCACGCACCACCAGAGCGCGACGTTCCACGGGATGAGCGCGACGACGAGCGCCGACGCGAACAGGACGAACGGATCGCGCGCCCGCCGGTGCTCCTCTTCATGGCGCAGCACCAGCGCGCGCAGCGGGCGATCGAGCGCGAGCGTCCACTCGGGGAGGACGATCTCCATCGGGTCGAGCCCGACGACGGCGGGCCCGACGTCGGACGAGAGCCGCACGTGCACGCCATCGATGCTCCCGGCGCTCCACGCGCGGCGTTGCCGCGCGAGCGCGCGCATCGTGCGTGCGAGGTGCACGAGGCACACGATGCTCAACGTCGCCCAGCCCACGAGGAGCGCGACGTCCACCGTGTGCGCGAGATGCGATGCGGATGATCGGACCACGAACGCCGTCATGCGCTGCACGCCGATCGTGATCGGCGCGAGCAACGCGTCGGCGCCGATCGACGAGCCCAGACCACTCGCGTGCATCACTGCGACCGCGGGCCACGCGAGCATCGCGACGATCGCGGCCATCCACACCACGCGGACGGGGCGCCCGAGCGCCATCGCCATGCGCTCGGCGGCCAGCGCGGCGAGCGCGAAGCCCGCGCCGATCACAATCACGAAGCACATCCACGCGGCGGTCATCGGTGCTGCTCCGGGTGCGATGCCCGCGATGCCGCGGCGATCATCGCTTCCCCCGCGTGCGTGGCGCGCGAGACTTGGCGCCGAGCCTGGTGCGCATCCGCCGCAGATCCTCGGCCGTGAGCGTGCGGTCCTCGACGAGCTGCGCGAGGAGCTGCTCAGGCGAGCCATGGAACAGCTTGTCGATGAGCCGAGCGAGCGCGGTGCGGCGTGCGGTCTGCCGCGCGACGCGCGGACTGTAGCGGTGCGCCTTTCCTTCCGTCTCGTGCGAGACGAACCCCTTGGCCTCGAGGTTCCGGAGGATGGTGAGGACGGTGGTGTAGGCGAGGTCGGCCGGGAGCGCGTCGCGCACCTCGGCGACGGTGCCCGAGCCCAGCTCCCAGAGCACGCCCATCACATCCAGCTCGCGATCCCCCAACACGATGTCCGCCATGCGCGACCTCGTACTATGATGATAGTAGCAAAGTACACGGTCCGCGCCGGTTGTCAACTATCCGCATAGTAGGTCCCTCGCGCGTCGCGCTCGGGAACCGGCCCGTGCACCCAACCGGGCGCTGGCGGGTATCATCCAGTGTGGGCGGACGCGCCGATGCGTACGCCACCCACCTGCCGCTCCCATGACCGACACCCTGCTCCACCTCGTCAACACGTACGGCTACGCCGGCGTCGCGCTACTCGTGATGCTCGAGGGGCTGGGGCTCCCCGTGCCCGGCGAGACGGCGCTGATCATGGCGGCGGCGTTCGCGGCACAGGGGAGTCTCTCGATCACCGGCGTCGTGCTCGCCGCGTCGCTCGGGACGGTCGCGGGCGGGACGGGCGGATATCTCATCGGGCGCGAGGGGGGCTTCGTCCTCCTGCAGCGCTACGGCCGGTGGCTGCGCCTCTCGAGCGGGCGACTCGATGCGGCACACCGCTATTTCGAGCGCCATGGCGCGAAGACGGTGTTCATCGGACGGTTCGTGGCACTCCTGCGGATCGTCGTCGCACTCCTCGCCGGTGTCGCGCGCATGCCGTTCGCGACGTTCACCACGTACAACGCGCTCGGCGGCATGTGCTGGTCGCTCGTCTTCGGCAGCGTCGGCTATCTCTTCGGGCGCAACCTGCCGCGACTGGAGCGCGGACTCGGGCGCGCGGGGTTCGTCCTCGCGCTCTTCGTGGCCCTCATCGTCGTCGTCGTGCTGCTGTGGCGATGGATGGACGAGCATCGCGAGGAACTGTGGCACTGGGCGCGGCGGGTGAGCGAGCGCGTGCGGATCGTCGGCGCGCTCTCACGGCTCGAGCAGCAGCGCGTCCGCGCGAGCGGCTACATCGTGCAGCGCTTCACGCCCGGCGAGTACCTGGTGCTGCATCTCACGCTCGGCGTGGTCGCGAGTCTGCTCGCCCTCGTCCTCTTCGCCTCCATCACGGAAGGTGTGTTCGAGCCGGGGACGCTTGCCCGCTTCGATCTGGCGCTCGCCGTCACGGTGCACCAGGCGATGACGCCGTTCGATGTCGCCGCCGCGCGAGTGGTGAGCACGTTCGGGTCCGCGCCCGTCATGAGTGTGCTCGGCATCGGGGTCGCCGTCGTGCTCGCCATGCGCCGGCGCATCCTGCTGTGCGCGGGATGGATCGTCGCGTTGGTGGGAAGCGCCGTGCTGACCGGCGTGCTGCAGTTGCTCGTGCAGCGCCAGCGCCCGGACTTCGCGACGCCGCTCGCCGAGCCCGCGATCTGGAGCTTCCCGAGCGTGCACGCCCTCGGCGCGCTCGTCGCCTACGGACTGCTCGCGTATCTCGTGGGGCGCACCGTCGGCGGGCATCGCTGGCGCGCGGCGCTGTGGGCCACTGCACTCCTCCTCACGATCCTGATCGGTGTGAGCCGCCTCGCCCTCGGCGTCCACTCCTTCAGCGACATCATCGTCGGCTCGGCCGCCGGTGCGGTGTGGCTGGGGACGGTGGTGTCGGGGCTCGAGGTGGCGAGGCGACAGAGAGGGCGTCAGACAATCGTCACGCGCACTCACGGCAGTCGTCAGTCGTCGGTCGTCAGTCGTCGGTGACTGCCTCGGGCAGCTTCTGCCCGCCGACGACTGCTGGCCGACGACTGACGACTGAGAGCTGACGACGGTCGTCAGGAGGACTGACGACCGCCTTTACGGTGGCGGCGGCGCGACGAGCACCGCGGTCACGATAACGACGACCAGCCCGATGATGAGTTCGACCGACGCAGAGCGCCGGATGCGGAGCGTGCCGGCTTCGTCGCCGAGGGAGGGGCGGACGCGGCGCCAGTTGTAGGCGCCGGTGGCGACGACGAGGGAGAGAACGACGAGCTTCACGATGAGCGTGCGGCCGTAGCTGCTCTCCCAGAGCGCGGGGAGGGTGCCGAGTCGCAGCCACGCGTTGATGATGCCGGTGGCCGCGGTGAGACCGGCGAAGGTGAGCGCGAGCGGTGAGAAGGCGTTCACGACGTCGGCGATCGCGCGGCCACGCTGCGCGCCGAGTCCCAGGGCGACGGGAATCCCGACCGCCATCACCACGAGCAGCGTGCCGAGCCAGCCGCCGGCGCCGAGGACGTGCAGCCCGTCGATCGCGATGGCGAGCGGCTTTTCGTGCGGCGAGGCGGCCGCGTGTCCCGAGAGTGCGGGCGTGAACGCGAGCACGAAGACGGCAAGCGCGGCGAGCATCCACGCGGCTGTCGCATTGCGGCGCGTTGCCGCGATGAAGAGCACGAGCGCGACGAGTGTGGCTGCCGCCTGGATGATCCATCCCAATCCCCACACGGTCTGCCCGAGCATCGCGCGGATCTGCGCCATGCCGGGGTCACCCGTTGCACCGTACACCGCGTACGACTCGGCGTAGAGTCGCGCGACGGTGGCGACGAGGAGCGCGACCGCCGCGATGACGCCGAGCCGCGCGGCGCGTACGCTCGCGCGGTCGAGTGTGCTCCCATTGAGCGCCGCGGTGCGACGGAGCGTGCCGAGCACGAGCAGATGGAACGCGACGACGCCGAGCAGTGCGAGGAGTGCGACGAAGCTCACCGCGCGCACGAGGACGTAGAGCGGCGAGCTCGTGTCGAACGCGGCAGGTGTGGACGTGGTCGTGGACGCGGGCGTCGTGACGCCGGGTGCGCCCTGCTGCCCGGACGCCGCGGATGGTGACGCAGCGCCGGTTGCGCCGGAGGCCGGCGGTGCGCCCGCTTGCGTGCCGGCCGGCGCGGCTGGCGGCGATGTGGCCGTTGCGCCGCCGAGCACGGTGAAGGTGAACGTGCCACGCGACGGGTGGCCATCGGCGGCGGCCGTGCTCCAGCTCACCGTGTACTGGCCGGGTGCGAGCGTTGTCGGGATGGCGACGGAGAGCAGGAGGTGGTTGGCGGGATCCTGCGTCACCTTGCCCGTGGCGATCGTGTTGCCCGCCGGGCCCATCAGCACGACGCGCGTGAACGCGACCTCGGGCGCCTCCGAGAACCAGAGCCGGATCGCATCGGGTGGCGCCGCGAGCCGCGACTTCGCCGCGGGCGCACTCTTCACGAGATGCGTGTGCGCCAAGAGCGGCCGCGGCAGCGCGAGCATGAGGAGCGCGAGAAGGGCCACCAGCCCGGCTCGGCGGCCGAGCGTTGCACGACGGACGGATGATGAGGCCAAGACGAGGTGCACGTGCACCGCTCCGGGAGTTCGTGATCGCCGGCCACTCGGGGAGCTACATGCGGCCGCGGATGACACTGCAGAAGGAGACCGACGCTCGGTCTAACAGGAAAAATCGGTCTAACAGGAAAATATGGAACGTGTGGGCGTTGAGCTATGAGCTCTGAGCTCTGGGTTGTGAGTTCAGTTGTGAGTACGGAGATCCAGCACGCCTTTGACTCACAGCCCAAAGCTCAGAGCTCATAGCTCACAGCTCAGATCTCTCTCGTTTCCAACACCGCCCGCACCACCGCAGCGAGGGTCCGGTCCACGCGCCGCCAGCTGTCGTCGCTCGAGAGGTCGAGGCCGAGGTAGGTGCCGGACGTGCGCGACATGAGGGCGAGGTAGGTGAGCCCCGCACCGAGGATCGCCATGAGCGCGGGGACGTCGACGTACGGCGGCGCGCGGCGGCCGGCGCACACGGTGTCGAGCATCTCGTCGTGCCGAGCGGCGCGCGCTTCGGACAGAGCATCGGTGAGCGCATTGCGCTCGGCCAGCTCCCACGCCAGCGCCTGCTGCGCGAGCGGTCGATCGCGCAGCGCGGCGAGCTCGGCGCGGAGCAGCAGCAGGGTGAGCGCGCCGAGGGAGAGCGTGCATGCATCACCGGCGCTCGGCGCGTCGGGGGCGACGCCGGAGAGCGGAGGCCACATCTGACCGTCGCGCGCGAGCTCGGAGAGGAGCTGCGGCAGTCCGCCGAAGTACCGGTAGATGAGCACCTTGTCGACACCGGCACGGGCGGCGATGGCGTTCACGCCGAGCGCGCTGAAGCCGTCGTTGGTCAGGAGCTGCTCGGCGGCGGCGAGGATGCGGGCGCGCGTAGTCGTTCGATCGCGAGGCATGGAATGGTAGGATGTGGGTGGAGCGGTCGCTGCGGGAGGCGTGTGAAGCGTTGGTGCGGCGGCAACGCGCGAGACGTCACTCGCTGGTGACGCGACGCGAAGTTGTCACTTTCGAGTGACCTGTCAAGGGCCGCTCGTGCATGGCTTGCCACTTGCATTACCGGCTCCGTCGATGCGCGCGACGCCCGAGTCTGTACCGAGCGTCGCGCGCGTGCCCTGTGGGCGGCGGTTCGTGTGTGACGACGCGCCCATCGAGAGCTCTCGAGTTGCTCGCTGATTGCATGGTGATGAGATGCGCGCTTCGCGAAGGACCGTCTGCCTTCTGATGCTGGCACCGATCGTCGCATCGCTGTCGTGCGGTGGGAGCAGCGATGCGGTGGGACCGGATGGGCCAGTCGCATCGGTGGAGGTGACGCCGGCAACCGATACCGTGCGCGTGGGCGCGAGCGTGACGTTGCAGGCCGTCGCCCACGATGCGAAGGGACACGTTATCACCGGGAAAACGGTGTTCTGGGACACCGAGCACCCCGAGATCGCGACCGTGAACGATCAGGGCGTCGTGACCGGTGTCGCACCCGGCACCGTGGCCGTTGCGGCGAGCGTGAGCGGGAAGTCCGGGTCGGCGGCCGTCACCGTGCTGCCCCCGGGTGTGACCTCGGTCAAGATCGACCCGTCGAGTGCCTCCGTGCAGGTTGGTGGAACGACGCAGCTCCGTGCGGTGACGCTCGATGGGAACGGCGATACGCTCACCGGTCGGAGCGTCTCGTGGTCGAGCGACGCCAACGCAGTCGCAACCATCGATCAGAACGGGAAGGTGACCGGCGTTGCGCAGGGGAGCGCCACCATCAGCGCAACGAGCGAGGGGGCGAGTGGGACCGCGACGATCACGGTGAGCATGAAGCCGGTGGCCAGCGTCTCCGTGAGCCCGGGCTCGCCACAGATCACCGTGGGACAGACGGTCCAGCTGCATGCGACCACCGTCGACGCGCAAGGCAACACGCTCACCGGGCGCTCCGTGTCCTGGGAGAGTAGTAACAACGGGATCGCGACCGTCTCTTCATCCGGGCTCGTGACCGGCATCGCGCAGGGCACGGCGACCATCTCGGCGACGAGCGAAGGGAAGACGGGGCATGCGCAGGTGACGGTCGTGCCCGTTCCCGCGAACGCCGTGATCGTGAGCCCGAACTCGGCAACGATCGTCATCGGGCAGACGACGCAGCTCTCCGCGCAGGTGACGGACGCGACGGGGAACGTGCTGCCGGGGCGGCCAATCTCGTGGAGCGCGTCGCCGACATCGGTGGCAACCGTCGATCAGAACGGGAAAGTGACCGGCGTGGCGCAGGGGACGGCGACCATCACAGCGACGAGCGGGAGCGCGAGCGGGCACGCGACGATCACGGTGAATCCAGTGCCCGTCGCGTCGGTGGACGTGGAGCCCAGCTCGGCGAACCTCAATGTGGGCGACACCAAGCAGCTCACGGCGACGCCCAAGGATGCGAGCGGGCATCCGCTCGCGGGGCGGAGCGTGTCGTGGTCGAGCAACAACACGAACGCCGCGACGGTCTCGTCGACCGGGCTTGTGACCGCAGTGGCGTCGGGCTCCGCGGTCATCACGGCCACGGTCGAGGGGCAGAAGGGGTTCTCGACGATCACCGTCGCGCAGGCCGCTGTCGCGCGCATCGACATCGCGCCGCAGAATCCGAGCGTCGAGATCGGTGACACACTCACGCTCACGGCCACGCCGCGCGACGCGAACGGGAATCCACTGAGCGGACGGACCGTGCAGTGGTTCAGCAGCGAGACGTCGACCGCGAGCATCACGTCGACCAGTGCGACGACTGCGCTCGTCACGGGGAAGGCCACCGGGCAGGCGACGATCACGGCAACGAGCGGTGATGGAAACGGCCAGACGACCGTCACCGTCACGCAGGCCGCCGTCGATGCGGTCGTCGTCTCACCGTCGACGGACACGATTCAGGCGGGCGGGAGCGCGCAACTCACGGCGGTCGTGAAGGACAAGCACGGCAACACGCTCACGCGCACCGTGACGTGGGCGAGTAGCAACACCAGCGTCGCGACCGTCGATCAGAGCGGGAAGGTGACCGGCGTGGCGCAGGGGAGCGCCACCATCACCGCAACGAGCGAGGGGAAGACGGGCAGCTCGCAGATCACCGTCACACCAGCGCCCGTCGGGTCGATCCGCATTTCACCCGATTCGGCGAGCGTGCCCGTGTACCACACCACGCAGTTCGGCGCCGCCGCGTTCGACATCAACGGCCAGCCCGTCGCGGGGCGCACGTTCAGCTGGGCGAGCAGCGATCCGCAGATCGCTACGGCCGCGGTGAGTGGTCGATCGACGAACACGGTCACCGTCACCGGTGCTGCGCCCGGTCTCGCGTTCATCACCGCGTTGGCCGACGGGCACGCCGACTCGGCGAAGGTCGCGGTCACACCACCGCTCGTGGGACGCGTCGTCATCACGCCGTCCATCGACAGCGTGATCATCGGTACCACGGCGCAGCTCGCCGCGACGCGACTCGACGAGCAGGGGAAGGCGCTCTCGAGCGATAGCATCGCGTGGACGAGCGATCATCCCGACGTCGCATCGGTCTCCACCACCGGTCTGGTGAACGGTGTCGCCCTCGGCGCCGCACTGATCACCGCGACGAGCGAAGGAGTGAACGGCACCTCGTCGATCATCGTGATTCCGGCGCCCGTCGCGAAGGTGATCGTCGCGCCCGCCGACACGACGATGACTGCGGGCGACCACGCGCAGCTCCGTGTGCTGCTCGCGGACGCCGCCGGCGACACGCTCTCGCCCGTTGGGCGAGTCATCACGTGGACGACGAGCGATGATCACCTCGCGGGCGTGGACCCGATGGGCGTCGTCACCGCGAAGAAGCCCGGCGTCGCCACGATCACCGCGACGAGCGGCGGACAGCCAGGCCAGTCAGTGATCACGATCGTGAAGAACCACGATCGGTAGGCGCCTCTACCGGAACGGGATCGTGATCCCCGCGCCGAACGCCCTTCCCTGCGGGCCGACCGTCATCACGGGAACGAGCTGCGCACCTCGCACATCGAGCTGAGCGGAACGGCCGCTGCTGGCGGGGAGTGAGAGTCCGCCG
>DASSNR010000264.1:0-7857 GCA_035687925.1 Gemmatimonadaceae bacterium
TGGCGTTGCTCGTGGGGCCGTGGCTGATGCAGCGCTTCCGCTTCGATCCGGCGGCCGTGACGGGAGTGCGCGTCGCGACCTACGTGGTGCTCGCCGTGCTCGCGGTGCGCTACCTCGTGCTCCCGCTCGCGCGGCGCGTGAGCGAGAGCCAGGTCGCACTGTACCTCGAGGAGCACGATCCCTCGCTCGAAGCGATGGTGCTGAGCGCCGTGGAATCGACCGTGCGCGACGCACCGGAGTCCGCGCGCTCGCCGCATCTCGTCGCGCGGTTGGTGGAGCGCGCCGTGGCGCGCACGAAAGCGATCGGCGCGGGCGCGGGGATCGAAGCGCGGAGCATCATGTTCTCGCTCGGCGCACTCTCCGGCATCATCCTCGTCGGACTGCTCACGCTCGGCGCCGGTCCGACCTTCCTGCGCACCGGTGCGCATCTGATCGCGGCGCCGTGGAAGAGCGCCGAAGAGGCGCGGCCGTATTTCATCATCGTGCAACCTGGAGACGCCGAGGTGGCGCGCGGTGGCGCGCAGGTGATTCGCGCGCAGCTGCACGGCTTCGATGCCGACACCGCCGAGATCGTCATGCAGCGCGGCACTGACAGCGCGTGGCGGCGCATGCCACTCAGCGCCGCGCGTGATTCCGCCGCGTTCGAGATCCGCTTGTTCGATCTCACGCAGCGCACTGCGTACTACGTCGCAGCGAACGGCGTGCGCTCGCCCGTCTATCATCTCGATGTGCTCGCGCTCCCCTACGTGCAGGCGCTGCGACTCGAGTATCACTACCCGGCGTACACGGGGCTCGCCAACGAGACGGTGGAGCACGGCGGCGACATCGCGGTGCCGCGCGGCACGTCGGTCATCGTGCACGCCACGACGACCATGCCGGTGAAGGGCGGGCGCATCGTCGTCGAAGGCGAGCCCCCGATTCCGATGACGCTCGGCGCCGATGGCGCGCTCACCGGGACGATGGCCGTGACGAAGAGCGGCTTCTACAAGATCGAGCTCGAGATGACGACGGGGCGCATCGTCCCCGGCTCGCTCGACTACGTGATCGACGTGCTCGATGACGAGCCGCCGACGATCGCCTTCACCAAGCCGGGGCGTGACTCGCGCGTGACGTCGGTGGAGGAGGCGTACACCGAGGTGCAGGCGACGGACGACTACGGGCTCGCATCGGTCGACCTGCACTACTCGGTGAACGGCGGCCCCGAGCGGGTCGTCAAGCTGTTCTCCGGTGGCACGCGCCGCACGGATGTCACGGCGGGTCACACGTTCTTCCTCGAGGAGCTCGGCCTCAAGCCCGGCGATCTCGTGTCGTACTACGCGCGCGCCGTCGACAACGACAGCGCGACCGGCGGCAGTGTGGCGAAGACCGACATCTACTTCATGACGGTGCGTCCGTTCGAGCAGGACTACTCGCAGTCGCAGCAGGCGTCACAGTCGGGTGGCGAGCAGGGCGACCGGACCAGCCCCGGCGAGCTGTCGCGCCGCCAGCGCGAGATCATCGCCGCGACGTTCAAGGTCGATCGCGATCACGCGCAGATGACACCGGATGACCTGCGCGACAACTTCGCGACGTTGGTGTTGTCGCAGGGCCGGCTGCGCGCGCAGGTGGATACGCTCGTTCGGATGCTCACCGAGCGCGGCATCGTCCGACGCGACTCGAGCTTCCGCGTCATCGCCGAGGAGCTGCCGAAGGCGGGCACGGAAATGCGCGCCGCCGAGGAGCAGCTCGGCACGCGACACGTGCACGACGCGCTCGGGCCGGAGCAGCGCGCGCTGCAGCATCTGCAGCGGGCCGAAGCGGCGTACCGCGAGATCCAGGTGCAGTTCGGGAACGGCGGTGGTGCCGGCGGCGACGAGGCGCGCGCGGAGGACCTGGCCGACCTGTTCGAGCTGCAACGGGATCAGCTGCGCAACCAGTACGAGACGGAACAGCGCGGCTCGCCGCAGTCGGCGGACAATGTCGTCGATGCAACGGCCGAGAAGCTCAAGCAGCTCGCGGCTCGACAGCAGCAGGAGAACGAGCGGATGCGGAGCCAGCTCGGCGGTGCACCGCAGTCGTCGAGCGGAGGCAGAGGCGGGGGCGGCGACGCACAGCGTCAGCTCGCCCAGGAGACGGAGCAGGCAGCGCGACAGCTCGAGCGGCTCGCGCGCGAGCAGCCCGGCAACCGCGAGTTGAGCGAGAGCGCGCGGCGACTCGAGGACGCTGCGAAGGCGATGCGCCGCGCGGCGACCGGCGCGAACGATGGCGGCGTGTCGCAGTCGGCGTCCGCGCTCCGGCAGTTGAACGAAGCGCGACGACTGCTCGACGAGAACCGGCAGGGGCGCGGCGCACGCGATGCGAACGATGTCGCGGGGCGCGCGCAGCGTATCGCCAGCGCGCAGCGCTCGATCGCGCAGGAGATGCAGCGGCTCGGTGCGTCCGGCGCGGCCGGCGCATCGGGGAACGGTGGCGAGCGCGCGCAGCAGCTGATGCAGCGCCAGGACTCGCTCGCGAGCGCGATCGACACGCTGGAGTCGCGACTCGGCACGCTCTCGCGGGAGACGATGCGCGATCAACCCGAGGCCGCGCGCAAGCTGCAGGGCGCGGCCGACGACATCCGTCAGAGCCGGCTGTCGGATCAGGTGCGCTACTCGAAGGGATTGGTGCGGGATGGCGACTCGGAGTACGCGCGCGCCTTCTCCGACCAACTCACGCGACAGACCGACTCGCTCGAGCAGCGCGTGGCCAGCGCGGCCGATGCGCTGCGCACTGCGGGTCGCGATCGACAACAGGCGAACCGAGCGCTCGAACAGGCGCGCGATCTCGTGCAGGGATTGGAGTCGCTGAACGACCGCACGCGGCAAGCGCGACGACTCGAAGCCGGTGGCGACAGCGGGCAAGCGGGCGGTAACAGCGGACAGGCGAGTGGCAACAGCGGACAGGCTGGTGGCAACAGCGGACTCGGCGCCGACGGCGCGCGTCAGCTCTCACGCGAATATCGCGAGCGGCAACGCGACGCGGAGGCGTTGCGTCGCGAGCTGCAGCAGCAGGGGATGGACACGGGCGAGCTCGATCGCGCGATCCAGCAGATGCGCGCGCTCGGGCAGGAGCGCACGTACGAGGATCAGGGCGAGGTGAACCGGCTGCAGTCGTCGACCACCGAGAGCGTCAAGGCGTTCGAGTTCGCGCTGCGGCGACGGCTGAATGCCGATGACCCGTCGCGCCCCGTGCTCGGCGCCGATGCCCAGGTGCCCGAGCGGTTCAAGGCGCTGGTGGAGGAGTACTATCGATCGCTGGCGAAAACGAAGCAGCCGTAGCGTGACCGCTCGCGCTACGCGATGGGAAGCACGCCGAGGAAGGGGAGCACCGCGCGCCGTCGGGCATCGCGCGCGCCGAGTGACGCGAGCACGCGTTTGAGCTGCTGGGCCGAGCTCGTCCTGAACGTACGACTCCACTCGGCGTGCTCGCCCCGCTCCTGCGACGACGCGCGCTCCAGCCGGCGCGCGATGCGCTCGAGCTCCGCGCGATTCGCGCCGGCTGCCTCGATCGTGATCCCCGTGTCCCGCTCGAGATCCGCGAGCGCGCGCCGGAACTGCTCCGCCGCCGCCTCGACGCGATCCGCGCGATCGATGAGTCGAGCACGAATGACATTTCCCGCACCGTCTACTTCGACCCACACCGCCGCCGGCAGCGGTGTGATCGCGCTCGCCGCGTCGCGAATCCTGTCGACCACGGTCGCGGCTGCCGTACGCTCCGCCGCGAACAGCGCGCGGATGGCCGCCGTGAGCGGATGCCCCTCGTTCAACTGCACGAGTCGTTGCGCACTTTCTCCGAGCCGATCGATGATCCCCGTCTCACTCAGCGCCCTGAGTGCGGGGTAGACGCTGGTGCGCCCCAGCTGCGCGCGGCGGGCGAGCGTCCCCGGCGTGGCCGGTGCGGGCGACTCGACGAGCACGCGGAGCAGCCGCACGTTGGCCTCGGTCGCGAGGATGCGATTGAGCGGTGCCCGCAGGCGGTTCTGTCGCTTGGCGGTTGGGCGCATTCACGCTCCGGTCATGGCGCGATCTCTGGTGACGGCACGATCTCCGGTCACGGTGCGATGTGCGGTCACAGCGCGATGTCTGGTCATGGTGCGATCGGACGCTGCGTGCCGAGCCGCTCGACGCCGATCGCTCCCCGAACCATGCGGGCCGATCGCTCCCCGAGCCGCGCGGCGTGCATTGCATGTACACCGATGCTCGTATTTTATAATAGACAATTGTCTATTATAAAATACGATGCTGGCGAAGAGTAGGTGCCCGACGACCCGCCTGGACGACCGGCAGCCGATGCGCTGCGTTGTCCGCGCCGCAATCCGCCTCCGTGACGAGCCCCCTCGGTAACAAGCCGCCTCGGTGACGCGCGACCCAGGCGACAAGCAGCGCTGGCGCCGCGCCTACTGCTCGTCCAATCTCACCACGGACCGAACGCGCTCAGCGCCGAGGCGTCCCGTCCGTCGCGGCCTGCGCGCCCACGTTCTTCGTCTCGACGTAGAAGTTCTCGTCCACGCGGAACTCATCCGGCCGGGTGAGTCGCGTCGCCACCGTCTGCCACGATTCCGTCGGACGGATGAGCGTGTAGCTCTTCGACGACGAGAGCGCGACGCGCACGGGCATGTCGAACCCCTTCACGACGTTCGCCCACCGGTACGAGAGCTTCGACCCGTCGAGCTTGTACTCGAGCACGGGGATCTGCGTCGTCTCCAGGTACTGCGCGAACACCTTGTCGAGATCGAGCCCCGACTGCTGGTCGATGTACTGCTCCACCTGCCGCCCCGTCACCGTCTGATGACGGAACGTGCTCTGCAGCCCGCGCAGGATGCGCCGCCACTTCGCGTCGTCGTTCACGAGCTGGCGGATGGTGTGCAGCATGTTGCCGCCCTTGTAGTACATGTCGCCCGAGCCTTCATCGTTCACGCCGTAGTGGCCGAGGATCGGCGTGTCGTTGCGGACGAGCTTGCGCGTGCCGATCACGTAGCGCGCACCGGCCTCCTTGCTGCCGGTGAGACACTCCGTGTAGAGGTTCTCCGAGTAGTTGGCGAAGCTCTCGTGCACCCACATGTCGGCGGCGTCCTTGTCGGTGAGGCTGTTCCCCCACCATTCGTGCGCGCTCTCGTGGACGATGATGAAGTCCCACTTCAAGCCTTCACCGGTGCCGGAGAGGTCGCGTCCCAGGTAGCCGTTCTCGAAGCGGTTGCCGTAGGCGACGCCGCTCTGATGCTCCATCCCCAGGTGCGGCGCCTCGATGAGCTTGTAGCCGTCCTTGTACCACGGGTACGGACCGAACCAGTGCTCGAAGCACTGCATCATCGACCGCGCCTGCACCCACTGCTTCTTCGCCGCCTCCAGGTGATACGCGAGCGGCCAGAAGTCCATCGTCAACGTGCCGGCCTCGCCCTTGTACGACTCGCTATAGTGCGCGTACGTCCCGGCGTTCGCCTCGACGTCGTAGTTGTTGATGGGGTTCTGCACGAACCACTCGAACGTCGTCGTGCGGTCGCCGTTGTGCGTGGTGCTGCGCAGCCGACCGTTCGACACATCGACCATCGGATCGGGGACGGTGATCGCGATGCGCTGACTGTCCGGCTCATCGGCGAGCAGATCCTTGTTCGGCCACCACACGCTCGCACCCAGCCCCTCGTTCGCGGTCGCCACCCACGTGTGCCCCAGACTGTCCGTCCGCCAGATGAGGCCGCCATCCCACGGCGGACGTCGTGCGGCGCGCGGACGCCCGTGATAGTAGACGGTGACCGTCTTCTCCTCACTCGTGTGCTGCGGCGCGACGAGCGACACGAAGAACGCGTTCCCATCTCGGCGGAACGACAGGTGCTCGCTGTCCTGTACCATGCTGTCCACCACGAGCGGCTCCTGCAGATCGATCTGCATCTCGCTCGCCGGATGCAGCACGCGGTACGTGATCCCGTTCCACCCGCTGATCGTGCTGTCGGCCGGGTGGATGCTCACGTGCAGATCGTAGAATGCCACGTCCCACCACGCGCGTTGCAGCGTGTTGGAGCCGCGGAGGGTGTCGGCGTGCGTGAAGTGGACGGTGTCCGGCCGCTGCGCGAGCGTGACGGCGAGCGGGCACAGCACGAGGGCCGCGAGGAGAGGGATGTGTCGCATCCGCCTAAGATATTGGGGGTGCAGGAATCCCGAAACGGGACGCTGGGTATATCGTCCTTGAGGAGGGGTTGACGTCCCGGCGGCACGGTCAGTGCCGCAACGTCCTGGAGGGTGAGGTGCCTATGAGCTCGTTCGCGTATCGACGCGCCGCTGGTGGAGCGCTGGCCGCACTGGTCGCGAGTCTGGTCCTCGCATCGTGTGGCGGCCACAATCATCTCTCGCGCTACGCGTTCACCAACCGCTCGCTCGCGGTGGTATACCTCGCGCCGCCGTCGCCGGATCTCGAGACCGGGATTTACAACCTGCGCCACATCAACACCGCGCTCGACGCCGTGGTCCGCGCGGGCTCCGATGTCGCCAAGGAAGTGGAAGGGCGCAAAGCCCGCGCACGACTCGACAGCGCCGCGACGCGCGTGAACCCCGTCGACCGCATGAGCCAGCGCACGCTCGATCGCGCGGCCCGCTTCCTCGGCACGCACCCGGTGACTTCGCCCGACAGCGCCGACTATCTCCTCGAGGTCAATCTCACCGACTACGGGATCGACGCACGCGGTCAGAGCGCGGCGTACCTGTACATGAAGGCGCAGGTCGTGCTGCTCGACCATCGCGACGGGCACGAGATCTGGGACTCGGATGTGAGCGGGTACGACCGGCTCACGCCCTACGTGCGCGCCGGCCAGCACGTGCCGACGGGGATCATCACCGCCGGCGTGCTGAGCACCGTGTCGGTGGACGATTTCCAGCAGGTGCTGCAGGAGCTGTCCGACTACACCTCGGACATCGTCACGAACGATCTACGGAACGCGCTGTGGGACGTCAGAGATAAGTAGATGATGCATGTCATTCCGAGCGCAGCGAGGAATCTCGATCAGCCAGTGAGATCCCTCGCTCCGCTCGGGATGACAGTCAGCCAACGAGATTCCTCGCTGCGCTCGGAATGACAGCGCTGGCCGGCGCCGACACGACGCGCTGGTGCTCGTAGTCGCCGTCCACCGTCTCATCTGTCCCGCGTCCCACACCCAGCGCATCGAACACGACGGTGAGCACCACGCTCACCACGAGGTTCGCGATGAACGCGAGCAGCGCGGTGTACCACGCGAAGGTGTGGCCGCCCAGATGCAGCGGGTAGATCGCCGTGAAGTGTTGCGCCGCGGCCATCGCGGTGCCCGTCACCATCCCGACGAGCCACCCCGCGAGCAGCGCCCACCGGTGGAACCATCTCGTGTACAGCCCGAAGATGATCGCCGGGAACGTCTGCAGGATCCACACGCCGCCCAGCAGCTGGAAGTTGATCGCCTCCTGTCGCGCGTTCTCCAACAACAGGATGAACGCCAGCGCACCGAACTTCACAACCAGTGATGCGGCCTTGGCGACGCGCGCTTCCTCGCGCGGCGTCGCATCGGGGCGGAAGTACTCGCGATAGATGTTGCGCGTGAAGAGATTCGCCGTCGCGATCGACATGATCGCCGCCGGCACCAGCGCGCCGATCGCGATCGCGGCGAACGCGACACCCGCGAACCACGGCGGGAACATCGCGTTGATGAGCGCCGGCACCGCCCACTGCGCACCGTAGGTCGCATCCGGCTTGACCCCCGCGGCCACGGCCATGAAGCCGAGCAGGGCGATGAGCCCGAGCAGGAAGCTGTATGCCGGCAGGAACGCCGCGTTGCGCTTGATCACCGTGCGGTCGCTGCTGCTCAACACACCTGTGATCGAA
>DASSNR010000158.1:0-27412 GCA_035687925.1 Gemmatimonadaceae bacterium
GTCCCGCTTCCCGCAGGCCGGCGCCGAGGGCGCTCGGCCGCTTCCCGCGCCCTACGCCTCCGCCATCCCCGCCTCGCGCAACGCCGCGCGGATCCGCAACCGCAGCGCCCCCGGCGCGCGATGCTCGCGTCGCGCGGACGCGATCGCGTTGAGGAATGCCTGCTCGAAGTCGTAGTGCGGGTAGCACTCCTGGCACACCGCGAGGTGCTCGCGGATGGCCGTCATCGTCTCATCGGTCAGCTCACCGTCCAGATAATCCCAGAGCTGGCGCATCGCGTCCTGGCAGTCGATCATGTGCGGGCGGGTGAAGGATGCAGATCCGTCGAGCATAGCGCGTGAGTCACGGTGCGGCAGCACTTAACGTGACGCCGAAGTGGATGAATGACAACCGGTGGTCATGGGGCCGGCGCCGTGCGAGGGGAGACGCGCCGCGTCTCGCGCGCGCGGCGCAGAGACGAACCCCGCATCGCGCGCGTGCAGCAGCAGCGCCTCCTGCAACAATCGTCGTCCGCGGAAGAGGCGCGACCGGATCGTCCCGATCGGAACGCCGAGGATCTCCGCCGCTTCCTCGTACGACTGCCCTTCGACATCCACCAGGACGACCGCGAGTCGGAAGACGTCCGGCAGCGCGGTGATCGCCTGGTCGATTGCGGGGCGCAGATCGAGCCGCGCGAAGAGATCGTCATATCCGTCGCGCCGTGCCCGCGTCGCCACGTCGAGTGCCGCCAGCGCCTCGAACTCGGCGTCGGTGGCGACTTCCACCTTGCGACGCTCGCGCTCGCGGATGCGGAGGAAGACGTTGCGACAGATCGTGAAGAGCCAGCGGCGACAGTCGCTCCCCGGCTCGAACGTGTGCCACGAGCGATAGGCCCGCAGGTAGGTCTCCTGCACGATGTCATCCGCGTCCGCTTCGTCGCGCGTCATCGAGCACGCGAAGCGATAGACGTCATCGAGCCAGCAGAGCGCTTCCTGATCGAAGCGGGCGTCGCGGTCTCCCGCGGAGTGCACGTCACCGGTCATGACCTCTGACCAAGCATCGGTACCGTGCGCGAGTTCCCACGCCCTCCGGGGGCGTCAGTTCGGGGGGCCGCCCCGGGCACTGCCGCCGTCGTCGCCTGCCGCCAGACGCTGGGCGGCGCTCTTCTTGCAGGCCGTCGCACGTTGCGAACGCGGCCGCGCGCCTCTTGCGGCGGCGCGCACTGCGGCGCATACATGATGTGGAGGCACGAGCGGACCGACTCGCCGACCCCCACCGACGCAACTTCTCGCACGGCCGGTACACGCACCGGTGTTTGGACCCTTTTTCTCGAGAGGTATGGTATGCGGTGGACGAAACCTGAGTTCGAAGTCGTCGAGGTCACGATGGAAGTGACCGCGTACGTCGCCCGGCGTTGAGAACCACGAGGGGCCCGGACAACCGGGCCCCTTCTGCTGTACCATGCATCTCATCCTCCTCGGCAGCGCGGCGGGCGGTGGATTCCCTCAGTGGAACTGCTGGTGCCCCACCTGCCGTGTCGCACGCACGGAGCCCGCGCGCGCCCGCGCGCGCACCCAGTCCTCGCTCGCCGTGAGCGCTGACGGCACGCACTGGTTCCTGTGCAACGCCTCGCCCGATGTGCGCGAGCAGCTCGCCGCTCTTCCGGTCGCCACACCCGATGCGATGCGCGCCGTCCCCGTTGACGGGGTGATCACCACCGACGCCGAGCTCGATCACACGATGGGAATCGTTCTGCTCCGCGAAGCGCGCACGCTCGACCTGTACGCGACGCGCGCCGTGCACGAGACGCTCGAGTGCGACTCGCGCCTCCTTCCGGTGACGCGTGCCTTCGCGGACGTGACGGTGCACGAGCTCCCGCTCGATGCATGCGTCGACCTCGTGACGCGCGATGGCCAGACGACCGGCCTCGTGGTGGAGTCGTTCGCCGTCCCCGGCGATGCGCCGCGCTTCGCTCAGCGCGAGCGACTGGGCCACACCATCGGCCTCACGATCCGCGATACGACGACCGATGTGACGTGCGCCTTCGTCCCCGGATGCGGCGCGCTCGACGACGCGCTGCTCGCTCGTCTCGCACGCGCCGATGTCGTGCTCTTCGACGGCACCTTCTTCACCAACAACGAGATGCCAACGCTCGGTCTGAGCGATCGCACCGCACGCGCGATGGGACACGTCCCCATCTCCGGCGATGACGGCAGCCTCGCGCGCCTCGCCGAGCTGCCGTGCCGCGAGAGAGTGTACACGCACATCAACAACACGAACCCGATCCTCATCGACGACTCCCCGCAGCGCGCGGCGGTCGAAGCGGCGGGGGTGAGGGTGGGAGAGGATGGTATGAGAATCGAGCTGTGAGCTCTGAGCTGTGAGCTTTGGGCTGTGAGCCGGCTCTGAGCCAGAGGCGTGCTCGATCTCCGTGCTCACACCCAAACTCATGGCCCAAAGCTCAGAGCTCACAGCTCACAGCTTGACACCTCACACTCCGACTCGATGACCACTCTCCTCGCTCGCCCCACCTCCGCTCCCCCCGCGCCGCCCATTCCGGCGCTCGAGCGGCCGCTCTCGCCCGACGCGCTCGAGCAGGCGCTGCGCGCGTTTCATGGGTCGTACTATGTGGAGCATCCCTTCCATGTGCGCATGCACGAGGGGCAGCTCACGCAGCGACAGCTGCAGGGATGGGTGGCGAACCGGCTCTGCTATCAGCGCGCGATTCCGCGCAAGGATGCGGCGCTCCTCTCCAACTGTCCCGACCCCGCCGTACGCCGGCGATGGATCCAGCGCATCATCGACCACGATGGAACGACCGAGGGCGAGGGCGGGATCGAGAAGTGGATTCAGCTCGGGATCGCGATGGGTGTGCCGCGTGCGGAGATGGAAGACGAACGCCATGTGCTCCCGGGCGTGCGCTTCGCCACCGAAGCGTACGTCACCTTCTGCAAGAGGAAGCCGTGGGTGGACGCGTGCGCCTCGTCGCTCACCGAGCTGTTCGCGCCCGACATCATGCGGCGGCGGCTCGCGTCGTTCCCCGCGCACTATCCGTGGATTCGCCCCGAGGCGTACGCGTACTTCCAGAGCCGCCTCGTGCAGGCCCCGCGCGACGTGATGCACGGGCTCGAGATCGTGAAGACGCGGTGCACCACCGTCGACACGCAGCGCCGAGCGTTCGAGGCACTCGCGTTCAAGCTCGACGTGCTGTGGGTGATGATCGACACGATCCATAACGCGTATCGCGAGGATCTCGCATGACGACGCTCGCGTCCACGTTCCGCCCCGCACTCTGGCGCCTCGCACGACTCGACTTCGATCCCGTGCGGCAACGCCGCGTGCTGCTCTACCCCGAGGGCGCCATCCTCCTCAACGACACGGCCGCCGAGATCCTCGACCTGTGCGACGGCACGCGGACGATCGGCGACATCGCGGCCGAGCTCGGGCGTCGCTACCATGCGGACGTCGCGCAGGATGTGAGTGACTATCTGTCGCAGCTCGTGGAACGGGAGGTGGTTCGCGATGCCGCACCGTAGACCGACGACGCTCCTCGCGGAGCTCACACATCGCTGTCCGCTGCACTGTCCCTACTGCTCCAACCCGATCGAGCTCGCGCGCTCGACGACGGAGCTCTCGACGGACGAGTGGATGCGCGTCTTTACCGACGCGAAGGCGCTCGGCGTGCTGCAACTGGGGCTCTCGGGCGGCGAGCCGCTCGTGCGCCGCGATCTCGAGACGCTCGTCGCGCACGCGCGAAGCCTCGGTCTCTACTCGACGCTCGTGACGTCCGCACTCGGCCTCACACGGAGTCGCGCGGAGCGGCTCATGGACGCCGGCATCGATCACATCCAGATCTCGTTTCAGGACGCCGACCGCGAGAGCGCCGAGCTGATCGCGGGCACCAGGTCATGGGACGCGAAGCACGCCGCGGCGAAGCTGGTGAAGGAGCTCGGGGTCGCGTTCACGGTGAACGTCGTCCTGCACCGCGCGAACCTCGACCGGCTCGAGGCCATCATCGACATGGCCGCGGCGTTGGGCGCCGACCGCCTGGAGCTCGCCAACACGCAGTACTACGGCTGGGCACTCGAGAACCGCGACGCGCTTCTACCGACGCGCGCGCAGATCGATGCATCTACTGGGATCGTGGACCGCGCGGTGGAGCGATACCGCGGCCGCATGCAGATCATCTACGTCCTCCCCGACTACTACGGCGAGTACCCGAAGCCCTGCTACGGCGGATGGGGCAACGTGTACATCGTGGTCACGCCGGATGGCACCGCAATGCCCTGCCACGCCGCGTCGCAGATCACGACGCTCACCTTCGACACCGTCCGCGACCACTCACTCGAATGGATCTGGGAAGAGTCCGCGGCGTTCGAGGCCTTCCGCGGAGACGCGTGGATGCAGGAGCCGTGTCGCAGCTGTCCGCGGAAGCACGTCGATTTCGGGGGATGCCGCTGTCAGGCTTTCGCCTTGACCGCGGATGCAACACGGGCGGACCCCGTCTGCTCGTTGGCCGCGGATCGTTCGATCATCGACGCCGCCATCGCCGGGGATCGACCGCAGATGGCGTATCGATACCGTTCAATGAGCCGCGCCGGGGCCGCGGATTGAAACGCGGAGAGCCGCGGATGGCCGCGGATGAACGCGGATCGAACCCGACGGGCCGAGAGCGACGGTGCGCCGGGGCCAATGTTTTTTTGGGGGGATAAGGCGAGCCTCGAGCGCCACTGTGAGCTCCCGAGCGCTAGCTGGCCTCTCCCGCGTGAGACGCCTCGCTCCGGTGCACCGAGTCTCGCCTGATCCCCCCAACAAAGCTTCTCGGCCTTGGAGTCCCGCGCCTTTCCGTGGTCGCGATCGATCCGCGTTTATCCGCGTTCATCCGCGGCTATCTGCAGTTGCTGTTGTCGTATCCGCGTTCATCCGCGCCAATCCGCGGTTCCCCCCTGTAGTTATCCGCGGCCATCCGTGGTTCCTGCTGCTCTGTATCCGCGGTCCGATCCGCGGCCCCGGTTGCGGCGGGCGTGAGTAACCTACTATGTTGACATGATCGGTTATCATCCGCGGCCCGGATGGGGACCGGAGGACGAGACTCGATAAACGACTCCGCGGTCGCACGTTGCACGATCCGCGGCCGGCTGCGGTGCGCTGGCATGAATCGTGGCTCTTGACCAGAAGCGGGGTCGGTTCTTATCGTGGGCGTCCGCAGTGGTTACCGTGCGCGAGCCGCGAGCTCGGCTCGCTTCACCTTCCGATCACCGACCCGGGGTGTGTATGGAGCAAGTGGCCGAGCACAGGTCCAGAGGGTTTTTTCGCTCTTCTCCCTCCACCGCGTTCGATCAATACCTGCAGGATATCCAGAAGCTCCCCCTCATAAGCGATCCCGAAGAAGAACGCCGCCTGGCACGGCGAGCCCAGAAGGGCGATGAAACAGCCGCTGAGCGGCTCGTCACGGCGAACCTCCGCTTCGTCATCTCATACGTCAAGAAATACCAGGGTCACGGACTCGATCTGAGCGAGCTCGTGGCGATTGGTAACGAAGGCCTCCTGAAAGCGGTCAAGAAATTCGACCCCGATCAGGGGGTCAAATTTATTTCGTACGCGGTGTGGTGGGTGCGCCAGGCTGTGCTCAAGGCGCTGGCCGAGCAGACGCGCTCGGTACGCATCCCGCTCAATCAGAACTCGCAGCTCATCAAGCTCGCGCGCGCGGAAACGGTGCTCGCGCAGGTGTTGAAGCGCGATCCCACCGACTCCGAGATCGGCCGCCTGATCGATGAGACGCCGGAAGCGGTGCGCGCTGCAAAGCAGATGTCGGCCACCGAGCTCTCGCTCGATGCGCCAGTCGATCGCTCCGACCGCGAAGCCTCCACACTCGGCGAGCGGTTCGTCGGCGGCGACGGCGCGGAGATCGAGGAGACGACCGACTTCAAGCTCATGCACGAGTTCATCGACCGGGTGTTCCGGAAGTACCTCACCCCGCGCGAGCGCAAGATCCTCTACCTCTACTACGGTCTCGAGGAAGGCTCCGAGGCGATGACGCTCGAGAAGATCGGCGCCCTGATGGGTGTCACCCGGGAGCGCATCCGCCAGATCCGCGAACGCGCCTTCGAAAAGCTCCGCGAATCCCCAGACGGCGCCGCACTGCAAGGATTCTGGCACGCGGCGTAACGCGGGAAGCGGGATGCGGGAAGCGGCCGAGCGCCTGTCGGCGCCGGCCTGCGGGAAGCGAAACGGCTCGTGGAGAGCAGTGCCATTCTCCACGAGCCGTTCCGCATCCCGCATCCCGCATCCCGCTTCCCGCCCCCGGTCCACTTCCTGCACCTCTCGCCGAGCGATGTCTGCAGCTCCCATGGCCCGCTCGGTGATTCCCGCGTTCATCAATCCCGAGGCGGGTAGCGCGGCTGGGGTCAGGCCTGCACTCGAGCAGACCGGGCACTTTCAGGTGCATGAGGTCGAGCCGGCGCGGTTGCACGATGCGTTGCGCAGTGCCATCGACGCGGGGGCCACGCGCGTGCTCGTCGCGGGCGGGGACGGCACCATCTGCTCCGCCGCCTCCGTGCTCGTCGGGACGCCTGTGGAGCTCGCCGTCATCCCCGCCGGGACGCTCAATCACTTCGCGCGCTACGTCGGCATTCCGGATGATCCGCGCGCGGCCGCCGAGATCGCGATGGGCGACACGGTGCGCATGGTCGACGTCGGATGGGTGAACGACCACCTGATTCTCAATACCAGCTCCGTCGGCGCATACGTCACTTTCGTCCGGACGCGCGAGCGGCTCGAGACGCATCTTCCCTACTTCATCGCCAGTCTCGTCGCATTCGCCCGCATCCTCATCCACCTGCGCACGTTTCGCGTGGTCGTGGAGATTGACGGACGACCGCACGTGTACGCGACGCCGCTCGTCTTCGTGGGAGTGGGGGAGCGCGAGCTGAGCATCCCCATGCTCGGCGGCAGGATTCCAGGTGGGCGCCGAGGGCTGCATGTCCTCATCGTGCGCGGGAAGCGGCGCGCGCAGCTCCTTCTGCGCGGCGCCGCCGTCGCGACGCACGGACTCTCCACCATCCCACACCACTCGCAGACCGGGCTCGACAGCTTCCTCGTCGACCACTGCCGCATCGAGATGCGCCGCCCGCGCGGCAATGTCGGCGTCGATGGCGAGGTCATCCCGATGGTCGCGCCGTTGGAGTATCGGATCGAGCGGGATGCGTTGAGGGTGGTGGCACCGAGCGAAGCGGGGTGAGAGAGTCGTCGGTCGTCAGCTCTCAGTCGTCGGCAAGCAGTCGTCGGAGTGGGCGATAACTGCCCGAGGGTGTGTCGGACGACGGACGACTGACGACCGACGACTTATCTGTTATCTTCCCCTGGTGGCCGCGCGTATCCTTCCGCTCTTCCCGCTGCCAGTCGTTCTCTTCCCGGGCGTGCAGATTCCGCTGCACATCTTCGAGCCCCGCTACCGGTTGATGCTCGCCGACTGCCTCGCGGGCGACCGGCGCTTCGGGCTCGTCTACTGCCCGCCGGGGCTCGCGGAGCGTGCGCTTCCTCCCGGTCAGGTGGGATGCGTCGCCGAGATCGACGAGGCGGAGGAGCTGCCCGATGGACGATCGAACATCATGGTGACGGGGAGCGAGCGCTTCTCACTCGTCTCCTTCGTCGACTCTGCGCATCCCTACCACCTCGGTGAAGTCGCCGACTACCGCGACATCCCCGAGCCGGCGGCACCGCTTGCGGAGCTCGCCTCGACGGTGCGCGACCACTTCGATCGGATCGCGCGCGCCATCACCACCATCGCGAACGAGAACGCGCCGCCGCCCGATCTTCCCGAGGAGCCGACGCTGCTCGCGTTCCGCGTCGCGTCGCTGATCGACATCGGGGCGCCGGCCCGACAGGAGCTCTTGACCTCGCGCTCGGCGTCGCAACGGTTGCGCGACATCGGGACGCTGCTCGACGCCGCACTCGCATCGCTCGAGCGCGGTGCGCGCACGCATGTGCAGGCGCGAAGCAATGGCAGCGGGCACGGAACGGCGGAACCCACCTCGTGACCGCCTCCCTCGCATGACCACTGACCCACTCGTCGCGACGCTCACCGCGATCGTCGGCCCGCGCGGCGTGCTCTCGCGTCCGAGCGAGCTCATGGTGTACGCAGCGGACGGGCTGCCGACGTACCGCAAGCGCCCCGCGCTCGCAGTGTTCCCGAGCACGCGCGATGAGCTGATCGCGGTCGTGCGCGCACTCGCGGAGGCGAAGCGTCCCTTCCTGCCGCGCGGCGCCGGAACCGGGCTGTCGGGCGGCGCACTCGCCGACGGCGACACCGTGATCGTCGGGCTCAATCGCCTCAACCGCGTGCTCTCGGTCGATGCCGAGAGTCGGCTCGCCGTCGTCGAGCCCGGTGCGGTGAACATGACGCTCACACGCGCCGCGAGCGCGTACGGGCTGCACTACGCACCCGATCCATCGAGCCAGTCGGCGTGCACGATCGGCGGCAACATCGCGGAGAACTCGGGCGGCCCGCACTGCCTCAAGTACGGTGTCACGCTCAACCACGTCGTCGCGCTCACCGTCATCCTCCCGGACGGCGAGCTCGTGACACTCGGCAACGCACAGGGCGAAGACGATGGCTACGATCTGCTCGGCGCCTTCATCGGCTCGGAGGGATGCTTCGGCGTTGCCGTCGATGTCACGGTGCGCCTCACACGAGATCCGGAGGCGGTGCGCACGATGCTTGCCGACTTCACATCCATCGAAGCGGGCGCACGCGCGACCTCGGCGATCATCGCGGCGGGCATCGTTCCCGCGGCGCTCGAGATGATGGACGGGCCGACGATCCGCGCGGTCGAGGCATCGATCTACGCAGCGGGGTATCCCGCGGATGCGGACGCCGTGCTGCTCATCGAGCTCGACGGACTCGCGGCCGGAATCGACGCGGATGTTCGCCGAGTGGAGCAGATGTGCCTCGAAGCCGGCGCGCGCTCCGTGCGCACGGCGCGCGACGAGGCGGAGCGCGCGCGACTCTGGCAGGGACGCAAGAAGGCGTTCGGCGCAATGGGGCGCATCGCACCCGACCTCGTCGTGCAGGACGCAGTCATTCCGCGCACACAGCTGCCGGATGTGCTCGCCACCATCCGCACGATCGCCGACCGGTGGGGGATCCAGGTGTGCAACGTCTTCCATGCGGGCGACGGCAACCTGCACCCGAACATCGGCTTCGATTCGCGCGACCCCGATGTGACCGACCGCGTGCACCACGCGATGCGCGAGATCATGCGCGCGTGCATCGACGCGGGCGGCTCGGTGACGGGCGAGCACGGCGTGGGACTCGACAAGCTCGAGTACATGCCGCTCTCATTCACTGAGGATTCACTCGCCGCGATGTGCCAGCTCCGCGATGTGTTCGATCCCGACCGGCGCGCGAATCCCGGGAAGGTGGTACCCGTGCACTCGTGTCGCGAATGGACGATGGCACCATCCGCGCGCCGCGCGGCGGCGGTGAGCGAGTCATGACGCCGACATCGAACGCGCCCGCGTCGAACGCAGCCATCTCGAGCGCATCCGCGCCAGCCACCGCGGCGGAAGTTCGCGAGGCGGTGCTCGAGGCCTCCGCGCGCACGACGCCCGTTCGCATTGCTGCGTGTGGCACATGGCTCGATGCCGGTCGCCCGGTGCGCGTTGCACATCGTCTCTCGGTGGCGGCGCTCGACGGGATCACCGAGTACACTCCGGGCGATCTCACGCTCACCGCACGCGCGGGCACCTCGCTGGCCGAGATCGCGCGCGTGACGAGCGCTGAGCGTCAGTGGCTCGCGCTCGATCCGCACGGCTCACCCGCCGGCTCGCTCGGCGCGACCATCGCGTGTGCATCGGCTGGTCCGCTCGCGCACGCGTACGGCACGCCGCGCGACAACGTGCTCGGACTCGAGGCGGTCACCGGCACGGGCGCTGTCGTGCGCGCGGGCGGGCGCGTGGTGAAGAACGTCGCGGGGTTCGATCTCACGCGCCTCTTCACCGGCTCGTGGGGGACGCTCGGCGTCATCACCGAAGTGACGGTACGACTCCGCGCACTGCCCGAGGTGGACGAGAGCCATGCGATCCCGGTCGATGACGACGTGGCCTCGCTGGGCGCGCTCGCTGCGCAGCTCAGGACTGCCGCCATCGCCCCGCTCGCGCTCGAGCTCGTGAACGCCGCGCTCGCCGAGCGATTGGGACTACAGCTCAGGGCGCACGTGCTTGTACGCCTGGGCGGGAACGAGGACGACGTGCGCGCGCAGCGCGCTGTGCTCGGCGCGCTCGGCGATCCGGTGTCGGTGTCCGCCGAGGTATGGACCACGTTGCGCGGGTGCGAGCCTGCGTCGGCGGCCGTCGTGCGATTCTCGATGCCGCCGTCTCGCATCGCGGAGTGCTGGACGTTCGCGTGCGGTGCGACGGCGAACACGAATGGCGCGCCCGTGCATGCATCGCTCGGCCGCGGTGTCGTGCGGTGCATCGTGCCGTACGAGCGCGCGACGGAGCTCGGCGCGTTCCTCGCCGCGGCGCGCGCCTTCACGGGCACGCGCGTCATCGAGCGGCTGCCCGCCGCCTGCTGGACGGATGATGTCGCGCCGAGCAAGGTGGCCGATCGTCTTTCACGCGACCTCAAGCGTCGCTTCGATCCGATGAACGTGCTCAATCCAGGGATTCTGGGAGTCAGCACATGAGCGAGACCATGGAGCGGCCGGCGTGCGCGCTCCCCGATACGCCGCTGGCGGACGCGATCCCCGGGATCATGACGTGCGTGCACTGCGGCTTCTGTCTGCAGGCGTGCCCCACGTATCGCGTGCTCGGCGACGAGAACGACAGCCCGCGCGGCCGCATCCTCCTCATGCGATCGCTCGTCGAGGGCGAGCTCGACGTCGAAGATCCCGCAGTGCATACGCACATCAGCCGGTGCCTCGGCTGCCGCGCGTGCGAGACGGCGTGTCCATCGGGCGTGCCGTACGGCCAGCTGCTCGAGGCGACGCGCGCGACGCTGGACGAGGTGCGCCGCCCGCCGTTCGTCGCGCGCGCCATCCTCGCGCTCTTCGCGCGCCCCGCACTGCTCGGCGTCGCGCTCGCCTTCGCGCGCCTCTTCCGGGCGACGCGGCTCCCCCTGCTCTTCGCGCGCGTCGGCGGCCGCATCGGCTTCGCGAACGCGATGCTCGCGTCCACCGTGCGCAGCGTGCGGCGCGCGCGACGCTACACGCCACAGGGCACGGGACAGCACGGTCGCGTCGCGATTCTTCGCGGGTGCGTGATGGAAGGACTGTTCGCGGAGACGAATCGCGCGACCGAGCGCACGCTCGTGGTGAACGATTACGCGGTGACGCGCGCACCGGGACAGCGGTGCTGCGGCGCGCTGCACGCGCATGCGGGTGACCTGGAGGGCGCGCGCGCGTTGGCGCGCACGAACATCGCCGCCTTCGAGCGCGCGGGCATCGACTACATCGCGGTGAATGCATCGGGATGCGGTGCGGCGATGAAGGAGTACGGCCACCTCCTGCGCGACGATCCCGCGTGGGCCGAGCGCGCGGCCGAATTCTCCGCCAAGGTGCGGGATGTGAGCGAGCTGCTCGCGGCCGCGGGGCCGACGCCCGGCGCGGCGCTCCCGCTCACCGTCACGTATGACGCGCCCTGTCATCTCCTGCACGCGCAGCGCATCGCGCGGCCGCCGCTCGCGGTGCTGTCGAGCATCCCCGAGCTCACGCTCGTTCCGCTCACCGACGCGGAGCAGTGCTGTGGGAGCGCGGGGATCTACAATCTGCTCGAGCCCGCGCTCTCGCGAGCGGTGCTCGCACCAAAGCTCGCGCACATTGCGGAGACGGGTGCGTCGCTCGTCGCCACCGGGAACCCCGGATGCCTCATGCACATCGGTGCGGGGCTCGTCATGGCGCGCTCGCGTACGCGCACCGTGCATCCGGTGGATCTGCTCGACGCCGCGTACGCCGAGCGTGCCCCGTAGCGCATCGCTTGGGCGGCGGTTTAGCTTGCGATCATGCTCGATGCTCTGCCTTAAGCGACTCCGATGACTGCAAGCTCGATCATCACGGGGAAAGCTGCCGCAGTCGATGTCGTCGCCGGATACTCGGTGGTGTTGCACTACGGCGACGTTGCGGCCGAGTATGCGGCACTGCGCTCGCGTGCCATGCTCGTCGATCACAGTGCGCGCGGCCGGCTCGTCGTCAACGGCCCGCGAGCCGCCGAGCTGATCGGCGGCCTCGTCACGAACGACGTGCAGGCGCTCACCCCCGGCCACGGCCAGTACGCCGCCGCGCTCACCCCCAAGGGAAAGATCGTGGCGGATGTGCGCATCTTCGCGCGCGACGGCTCGCTGCTCATCGATGTGCCGCCTCGCGCCCGCGAAGGTTGGCAGACGACGATCAAGAAGTACATCAACCCGCGCCTCGCGCCGTATCAGGATGTGTCGGCGACGTTGCGACAGATGGGCGTCTACGGCATCGCATCGCGCAGCGTGGTAGCGAAGGCGCTCGGCGTCGCGCCCGACGTACTCGCGATGCTGTCGATGTACTCGCACACACAGACGAGCGGCGACGCGAGCATCGTGATCGCGCGCGTCCCCGATCTCGCGCTCGAGGGGTACGAGCTCTTCGTGCCGGCGGAGGCGTACGACAGCGTGTGGCAGCGCCTGATGCGCAGCGGTGCGACGCCCGCAGGTCTCGCCGCGTGGGAGATCGCGCGCATCGAAGCCGGCCGTCCGGAGTGGGGGATCGACATGGACGCCACCACGATTCCGCAGGAAGCGAACTTCGACGAGCTGGGCGCGATCTCGTACACGAAGGGGTGCTACGTGGGGCAGGAGGTCGTGGCCCGCGTGCACTTCCGCGGGCATGTGAACAAGCATCTGCGCGGTCTGCTGTGCGGCGAGACCGAGCCGCCCCCCACCGGCGCGACGCTGCTCAACGACGCCGGGAAGCCCGTGGGCGATGTGCGCAGCACGGCGATCTCCCCGCGACTCGGCGCGATCGCGCTCGCGATCGTGCGGCGCGAAGTCGAGTCCGGTGCCACGCTCGCCGTGCACTGGGAGGGCGGCGAAGCGCAAGCGGACGTCTCGGCGCTGCCGTTTCCACTGTGATGGCGCGGGACTCGGGACTCGGGATGCGGGAAGCGGGAAGCGGGAAGCGGAACGACCTCGGGGGTGAGAGCGTCGCGCAACGAGCCGTTGCGCTTCCCGCTTCCCGCATAGCGCTTCCCGAACGCATCGCGCTCAAGGAATGGGCCGTGCTCGTCGATGCGATGGCGCGCGGCGAGATCATCGCGCTCATCCGCAAGGGCGGAATTCGCGAGCAGCGCGCCGGGTTCGCGGTGCGGCATCCGCGCTTTCTCCTCTACCCGACGTTCTTTCACGAGCGGGAGAGCGAGCTCGCACCGCGCTTCCTTCCGCAGCTCGAGGCGTCGCACGCCAATCGTCCACCCGAGCGGATGCTTCGCATCGGCTACGTTGCGGACGCGGTGGCGGTGTGGCGCGTGTCCGAGCTCGAGCGCCTGCGCGCGATCGAGATGGAGCATGGGCTCGCGTGGCCGGCGGTCGAGTCGCGGTTCATGTACCGGAACCTGCCGGGCGTGCACGTCGTCGCCGTACGTGTCGCGCGTCTCGCGCATGACGTAGAGATCCCGGAGGCGCGCCGCTATGGTGGGTGCGTCTCCTGGGTGGCGCTGGATGGTGAGGTCGACGTGAGCGGCGCGACGGCCGTCATCCCAGCGGAGTCACTCGACGTGCGACTCGAACGGCTTCACGCCGCACTGGGCGAGCCGTTGGAACCCGCCGAGTAGCGAGCGCGCTCGCGAGTACCAACGGGCGAGGCCGGGAGGGCCGATCGTGCGGCGTCACCCGGCCTCGTCGTTCGGTGCTCCGCCCCGATCAGCGGTGGCTCGAGCCGGTGTCGCTCCTGCTGGCGCCCGCCTTCGATGTGTCGTGATGCATCTGCATCGACGTATCGTTGCGCATCGACGTGTCCGTCCGGGTCATCCCCGTATCCGTGCGCGCCGCGTTGGTGGTATCGGTCCCGGGCGTGATCGCGCCTGCCGCGGTTTCCGCGGTGCCGGCGTTGCTCCTGTGCCCTCCGCTACATGCAGCGACCAGCAACATGGCAGCCACAAGTGTCAGGTACCTCATGTTCCGGTCCTCCTCGGACTGAGTATGGGCCGATGGTCCGGCCCTTCGCGCGTCCGTCGCAAGGTTCGGACCGGGCCGGAGTGAGGGGGCAATGCGTCGATGACACAAAAACAGCAGGGCGTGACACTCGTCACGCCCCATGGACTGCATATCATCGAACCGGCTGCCGATCTCCGCGCGTCGCGGAGCGCGGCGTCGGGTTACTTCTTGGTCGTGTCCTTCTTCGCAGCCGTGTCCGCCTTGGCAGCGGCGGAGTCGTGCGACATCGCCATCCCCGTATCCGAGTTCGCGGGCGCCGGCGCCATGGCGGGCGCGTTCGCGGAATCCGTTCCGGCGGTGTTCGCTTCCTTCGCCTTGCACGCTGCGAGCGTCAGCGCAACAGCGACGATGGCAAGACCCTTCATGACGTTCTCCTTGTGGGGGGCATTGATCACTGCGACATTCTCGTCCGTGCACGTGTCGGGCAGTGCAAGGGCCAAGCGGCTGGAATTCTATGGGCAGTCGCCCGCGTGTCAAGAGACCCGCCACGCGCTCTCGCCGCCGCGCCGCCGCGTCCCTATCTTGCATCGAGGACTTTTCGGCGCCGCTGGTGGCGATTTGCACCTATGACCATCCCTCCTCTTCCGCAGTCCGGCATCGTCCGCGGCGCATGCCCGCACGACTGTCCCGACACGTGCGCGATGCTCGTCACCGTCGAAGACGGACGTGCCGTGCGCGTCGCCGGCGACCCCGAGCATCCCGTCACGCGCGGCTTCCTGTGCGCAAAGGTCAACCGCTACATCGAGCGCACGTACCACGCCGAGCGACTCACGCAGCCGCTTCGCCGCGTTGGTGCGAAGGGCGAAGGACGCTTCGAGCCCATCTCATGGGATGCTGCACTCGATGAGATCGCCGAACGACTCTCGCGACTTGCCGCATTGAGCGAGGGTGCCGAGAGCATCCTGCCGTACTCATATGCCGGCACGATGGGAATGGTGCAGGGCTCGTCGATGGATCGGCGCTTCTTCCACCTGCTCGGCGCGTCGAAGCTCGATCGCACCATCTGCTCCACCGCGGGTGCGATGGGGATGCGCATGACGGTGGGTGCGAACATCGGCGCGGACAGCGAAGGAATTCCCGAGAGCGATCTCGTGCTCCTCTGGGGGACGAACACGCTCACGTCGAACCCGCACCTCTGGCCGTTCGTGCTGCAGGCTCGCGCACGCGGCGCGCGCGTGATCGCGATCGACCCATTGCAGACGCGCACCGCCGCGCAGTGCGACGAATGGATCGGCATCCGTCCGGGCACCGACGCCGCGCTCGCGCTCGCGATGATGCACGTCATCTTCGCCGAGCGGCTGGAGGACGCCGACTACATCGCGCGCTACACACTCGGCGCCGATGCGCTGCGCGAGCGTGTACGCGAGTACGACCCCGAGCGCGTGGCGGGGATCACGGGCGTCGCGCCACAGCGGATCGTCGAGCTGGCGCGACGGTATGGGAATGCGCGCGCGGCGTTCATCCGCGTGAATTATGGACTGCAACGCCACGGCGGCGGCGGAATGGCGGTGCGCACGATCGCCTGTCTTCCGGCGATCACGGGACACTGGCGGCGCGCCGGCGGCGGCGTCCAGCTCTCGACGAGCGGGAATTTCCCGTTCAACACGGCGGCGCTCGAGCGCCCCGATCTTTCGCCACCGGTGCGGACGATCAACATGATCCGGCTGGGCGACGCGCTCACACTTCCGGATGCTGGCGTTGGTGGCCCACCGGTGCGGGCGCTCGTCGTCTACAACTCGAACCCCGCCAGCGTCGCGCCCGAGCGCCGCACCGTGCTGCGCGGGCTTGCGCGCGAGGATCTCTTCACCGTCGTGCTCGAGCACTTCCAGACGGACACGGCCGACTGGGCCGACATCGTGCTCCCCGCCACGACGCAGCTCGAGCACTGGGACGTGCACCTCGCGTACGGGCACCATTACGTGACGCTCAACCGCCCGTCGATCGAGCCAATTGGTGAGAGCAAGCCGAACAGCGAGATCTTCCGCCTGCTCGCCGCGCGCATGGGGATGGACCATCCGGCGATGCGCGACGATGACCTCACGCTCATCCGCCAATCGCTCGAGACCGCGGATCCACGCTTCGCCGGCGTCACGCTCGACGCGCTGCTCGAGCGCGGATGGATGCGCCTCTCGCTGCCGCGCCCGTATCTCCCGTTCGCCGAGGGGGGCTTCCCCAGCCCGAGCGGGAAGTGCGAGCTGTACTCGCAACGACTCGCGGACATGGGGATGGATCCGCTCCCCACCTTCACGCCGCCGCACGAATTCCCGGAGTGCGTCCCCGCACTCGCGTCGCGCTACCCGCTCGCGCTCATCTCATCGCCGGCGCACCAGTTCCTCAACTCGACGTTCGTGAACATCGCGCCACTCCGCCGCGCGGTGCACGAACCGGAGCTCATCATCCATCCGCGCGACGCGGAGCCGCGGATGATCACCACCGGCGCCCGCGTCGTCGTGCACAACGACCGCGGAGAATTCCTCGCGACCGCGCGCGTGGACGAGGGCATCCGCGAGGGCGTGGTGTGGGCGCCGTCCGTCTGGTGGGGCAAGCTCGCCGCGGATGGGAAAAACGCGAACGAGACCACGTCGCAACGCGAGACGGACATGGGGCATGGGCCGGTGTTTTATGACAACCTGGTCGATGTGACGGCCGCGGATTAGCTGCGGATGCGTGCGGCGTAGCGGTACATCGCGCGATCGATCGGTGACGCGCAGAGCCGCAGGTGGCTTCACATTGCGGGGATGAACAGCAACAGCAGCCGCGGATCGACGCGGATGAACGCGGATACGGCAACAGCGAATGAAGTGCGTGCGCGCCAGCAACATGGAGGCGATGGTGACCATCCGCTACTCCACAGGGAAGTCACCGAGCAGGTGCTGGGGGTTTTCTTTGACGTGTACAATGAGCTCGGGGGCGGGTTTCTCGAGTCGGTGTACGCGGAAGCGATGGGAATTGCGCTCGGAGAAGCCAGAATACCCTTCGAGCGAGAGCCGACGGTCGCTGTTCAATTCCGGAACAGAGTAATCGGCGCGTTCCGGCCGGATTTCATCGTCGCTGATGCTGTGGTGGTCGAGCTCAAAGGTGCCAGAGCGATCGACCAGGGCCATCAAGCCCAGCTCCTGAATTATTTGCGAGCCACGGCGCTCGAGGTCGGCCTCCTCCTCAACTTCGGCCCCGTTCCGGCGTACAAACGCCTGGCTTTCAGCAACGCACGAAAGACCCAACCTCAGCCGCGCTGATCTGCGGTTCTTTTGCTGTTGCCGTATCCGCGTTCATCCGCGTCAATCCGCGGCTGCTGTTGTCGTTGTTGCAGTATCCGCGTTCATCCGCGGCTCGCTACCCCCTGGCACTCCCCACCCCCCCGAGTGTACGCTCAAGGAGGGCTCCATCCGCGGCAATCCGCGGCCTGAGGCCGGCGAACGGAAATTGCAGCGCTGACGGGGCTCTTCGCAGTCGCCCTATCCCCGGAGTGAATCTTGTCGGCTTACCCGGAAACTCTCGGCGCGCTCGAGCGCTCTCCCTTTGCCGCGCCGCAGGTCGCGCGGCGAAGCGTGAAGGACGAAGTGCGCGCCAACCTCCTCGCCCGCCTGCAGCAGGGCGGGCCCATCTTCGAGGGCGTGATCGGCTACGACGACAGCGTCGTCCCGCAGATCGTGAACGCGCTCCTCTCCCGGCACAACTTCATCCTCCTCGGCCTCCGCGGTCAGGCGAAGTCGCGCATCCTCCGCGCGCTCGTCACGCTGCTCGACGATGCGATTCCGATCGTCGCGGGGAGCGAAGTCAACGACAATCCGTTCGCACCGATCTCCAAGTACGCGCGCACGCTCATCGCCGAAGCAGGGGACGACACGCCCATCGCGTGGCTCGAGCGCGATCAGCGCTACGTCGAGAAGCTGGCGACGCCGGACGTCACGATCGCCGACATCATCGGCGACGTCGATCCGATCAAGGCGGCACGCGGTGGGCACGTGCTCTCCGATGAGCTGACGATTCACTACGGGATGCTGCCGCGCGCGAACCGGGGAATCTTCGCGCTCAACGAGCTCCCCGATCTCGCGGGGAAGATCCAGGTCGGGCTGTTCAACATCATGCAGGAGGGCGACGTCCAGATCAAAGGCTACCCGGTTCGGATGCCGCTCGATGTCATGATGTGCTTCACCGCGAACCCCGAGGACTACACGGCGCGCGGAAAGATCATCACGCCGCTCAAGGATCGCATCGGGAGTGAGGTGCTCACGCACTACCCCGAGACGGTGGACCTCGGCATGTCGATCACGTCGCAGGAAGCGTGGTCGCGCCGCGACACGATGCCGGTGCGCGTGCCCGACTTCATCGCCGAGGTGATCGAGCGCGTGGCGTTCGAGGCGCGCACCGACAAGCGCATCGACAAACGATCAGGCGTCTCGCAGCGCATGCCGATCTCCGTGCTCGAGAACGCGATCTCGAACTCGGAGCGGCGGTCGAGTGCGACGGGCGAGTGCGAGGCCGTGCCGCGCATCACGGACATCTACGCCGCGATCCCCGCGATTACCGGAAAGATCGAGCTCGAGTACGAGGGGGAGCTCGTCGGCAGCCACGCGATCGCGCACGAGCTCATCCGCCGCGCGGCCGACGCGACGTTCCAGGCGCGTGCGGGCGGCGTCAACACCGACGCGATGGTGATGTGGTTCGACCGCGGCAATGCGCTGCAAGTGACGGACGATCTGCCGGCGAGCGCGATGCTCAAGGGGTTCGAGCGCGTACCCGGGTTGGTCGACCTCGTGCATCACACGGGTCTCGCGACGAACGGCGATGTCTCGATTACCGCGGCGGCGTGCGAGCTGGTGCTCGAGGCGCTCGTCGCGCGCAAGAAGATCTCGCGCTCGGACGCGGGGCAGTACGGACGCGCGCAGCCGCCGGAGCGGCGCCGTCCGAATCAGGACCTCTTCGGCGGCGGCATGATGGCGTGACGCACGGCCCACGCGCAGCGGACCGCGCGCACGAGCCCGGCGCTCCATCGGCCGGCATCACCGTGCGCGCGGCCACGCAGCACGATCTCCCCATCGTACTCGAGCTGCGGCTCGCGCTACTCCACGAGCACGCCTCGAGCCCCATCTACAGCCGGCTGCGCTCCGACGCCGAGACGCGCGCCCGCTCGCTCTTCAGCACGCAGCTCGATGCGCCGAGCGAGGTGACGTTGCTCGCCGAGCGCGATGGACAGGCCATCGGCATCCTGCGGTGCATCGAGAGCATCGGGATGCCGTTGCTGTATCCGGCGCGCTACGGCTACGTGTCGTCCGTCTACGTGCGGCCGGAGGTGCGGCGCACCGGGGTCGTGCGCGCGCTGCTCGCCGAAGCCGAGGAGTGGTGCGCGGCGCGCGGACTCACGGAGCTCCGTCTGCACAACGCCGCCGAGAACGAGGTCGCGAACGCGACGTGGCAGTCGCTGGGCTTCGAGGTGGTGGAGCACTTGCGGGTTCGGCGGCTGCGTTAGCACCATCGGGACATGCCCGTCATCACCATCTCCCGCATGTACGGCTCCGGCGGCGGCGAAGTCGCGGAGCGCGTTGCGCAGGCGCTCGACTGGCCGCTCTACGACAACGCATTCGTGGATGCGGTGGCCGACCGACTCGGCCTCCCCGCCGCCGAGGTCGCGGAGCGCGAAGAGCGCGTGCAGCCGTTGGTCGAGCGACTCGCCGAAGCGCTCTCACTCGCGACGCCGGAAATCCTTCCATCGCCCGCCGGCGGCACACCGCCGCGTCACGAGGAGCAGATCGCCGCGGTGACGACGCGCATCATCCAGGAAGTGGTCGCGCGCGGGAACGCCGTACTCGTGGGACGCGGTGCGCAGTCCGTGCTCGCCGAGCGCACCGATGTCATCCACGCGCTGTGCTACGCCCCGCACCCCGCGCTCGTCGCCCGCGCGATGCAGCGCCTCGATGTCTCCGCGCGCGAGGCCGAGCGGATCGTCAACGAGACGAACGCCGAGCGCGAGCACTACGTGAAGCAGCACTTCAAGCGGTCGTGGCTGTCGTTCGACAACTACCACCTGTGCTTGAACACCGAGTGGCTCGGCGTGGACGTGGCGGCGGAGATTGTGGTGAGGTTGGCGAGGGAGAAGTTTGGGCTGTGAGCTTTGAGCTGTGAGCTGTGGGTTGTGAGCTGTGGGTTGTGAGCCGGCTGTGAGCCTCGAGCTCCCTGGATGTTCGTGCTCATAGCCCCACTCACAACCCAAAGCTCAGAGCTCACAGCTCATAGCTCTCTCTTGGCAACGTCAACGTAAACACCGCACCCTCTCCCGGTACGCTCGCGACGACGATGTCGCCACGCATCGCGCGGGCGAGGTCGCGGCTGATGGCGAGGCCGAGCCCGGTCCCCTCGTGTGCGCTCGTCAGCGAGCGTCCCACCTGCACGAACGGCTCGAAGACCGCGTCGTGCTTGTCCGGTGGAATACCGGGCCCGGTGTCGCCAACACTGATGGCGGCCGAGTCGCCGGCGATCGCGCACGTGATCGACACGCGGCCGCCGGCCGGCGTGAACTTCACGGCGTTGGAGAGCAGGTTGAGCAGGATCTGCTGCGTTCTCGCGCGGTCCGCGCACGCCATGATGTCGGGCGCGTCAGCGTCGTATTCGAGCGTGAGTGCCCTGGCCACGGCCTGGACCTCGATCATCGGGAGGACGGTGGCCACCACCTCGCGCAGCGAGATCGGGGTAATGTCGTACTCCAGCCGGCCCGCCTCGATCCGGCTGTAGTTCAGCATGTCGGAGATGATGTGGAGCAGATGCTGCTGACTGGCCTGGAGCCGCGCGAGATAGTCGCGCTGCTGCTCGGTGAGCGGTCCGGCGATCCCCGCCTCGAGCAGCTGCGCGTAGCCGAGCGTCGCATTGATCGGCGTACGCAACTCGTGCGACATCGAGCGCAGAAACTCGGCCTTCGCGCGATTCGCCGCTTCCGCTTCGGCGACACGCCGCGCGTCTTCGAGCGCACGCTCATGCGCTGCACGTCGCTCGGTCAGATCGCGCGTCACCTTCGTGAAGCCGATCAGCGCGCCACTATCATCGTGAAGCGCGGTGACCAGAACGTTCGCCCAGAAGGAGGTGCCGTCCTTCCGGACGCGCCATCCTTCCTCCTCGTACCGCCCCTCCCGCGCGGCGGTCTGCAGCACGCGCGCAGGTTTGCCCGCGGTGACATCGTCGGCGGGGTAGAACACCGAGAAGTGGCGCCCGATGATCTCCTCGGCGCGCCACCCCTTGATCGCTTCGGCACCGTCGTTCCAGCTCGCGACGTAGCCCGTGGGGTCGAGCAGGAAGATGGCATAGTCGCGCACGTGCGCGACGAGCAGCTGCGACAATGCCGGCCCTTCGACACCGCGAAAGTCGGAGCGCGTGCCGTCCGCCAACGCGGGTGTCAGATCGTGCGCCGATCGGGCGTCGACGTCCGAGGGCTGCTTCCCACTCTCCGTCCGAAATGGAGCCCGACCTGCCGGGCCGTGGCCTGCACTCATGCCGCCTCTCCTGTACGTCGTAGGAAGCGTCGCACGCCGAGATCGCATGGGACAGGCCAAGCCGCGATCGCGTGCAACATCCACCTCACTGCTGTATCGCGGCCAGCATCGTTCCACCCGAATACGGCCGTACCCAAAAATGGGGAGCGTGGACAGGAAATACAAACGCGCGTTCCAGCGTGACGAGCCAAGATTCCTCGCCGACACTCGGAATGACAGCGTCCGGTACGCCGCTCGCGCTACAACCGCCTGATTTCCGGATGCGTCCCGAACTCCCACAGCGCGAAGAGGAGCGTGACCGCGGCGCCGCCGGCGATCGCGACCGAGATGTTGCTGAGCTTCGAGACGAAACCGAGGAGCAGATAGCCCAGCGGTGCCATCCCCACGAACACGAAGGCGTATGCAGACATGATGCGGCCGCGCAGCGCGTCGGGGACCACGGTCTGGATCAATCCGTTCGCGAGTGCGGTCGTGATGATCATGCTGAGACCGATGAGCACGAGCACCGGGATCGCGAGCCAGATCGAGCGCACGAAGGCGAACACGATCAACAGCGCGGCGAAGCTGATCGTCGAGGTCGCGAGGAGCCGTCCGCGCCGGAGCTCGTTGCTCGCTCCCGCCAAGGCCAACGCGCCAAGGAACGCGCCCACACCCACGGCGGTGAGCAACGCTCCGTACCCGCCGGCGCCGCGGTGCAGCACGTTTTGCGCTTCGACGGGCATGAGCACGAGGTACGGCACGCTGAACACGGAGACGACGGCGACCAGTCGCATGAGCTGTCCCATCACACGCTCGCTGCGCATGTACGCAAGCCCCTGTCGCAATCCCTCGAGTGGACTCACGAGCCCCTCGCCCGCGGAGAACTTGGGGAGCACGATCAGGAAGAGACCAATGAGCACGGCGAGGTAGCTGAAGGCGTCCAGCAAGAAGCACCACGAGAGCCCCACGAGCTTGATGAGCGCGCCGCCGATCGCCGGCCCGATGATCCGCGCGAGGTTGAAGCCGCTCGAGTTGAGTGCGATCGCGTTGACGAGGTCCTCCTTCCCCACCAGCTCGACGATCAGCGCCTGGCGCGAGGGGTTGTCGAACGCGTTCACCGTGCCGTTGAACAGCGATAACGCGACGAGCCACGGAATGGTGATGTGCCCCGACCAGACAAACCACCACATCAGCACGCCCTGAAGGAGGAAGAGCGTCTGCGTGATCCGCACCAGACGGAGCTTGTCGAACCGATCCGCGAATACGCCAGCGAAGAGGGAGAAGAGCAGCACGGGGATCGACCCCGCGAAGCCGACGAACGCGACGATGAACGCACTATTGCTCAGTTGGAGCGCGAGCCATCCGCGCGCCACCGATTGCACCCACGTCCCGATCTGTGATCCGGTCTGCCCCAGCCAGTACAACCTGAAGTTCCGGTGCTGCAACAGCACACGGAACGGATTTTGTGGTCGCCGTCTGAGCCGTGGCTCCGCGACCGTCGTTGACGACATGCCGACTACCAGTGGTGAATGTCGAGCGGCAAGGCCGAGGGCCCGAACGCGCACCGCAGATCGTGTGCGTCGGGTGCCGAGTCGCACCGCGTGTTATTATATCGAGAAGGCGCCTGGCCGATGAGCCCCGCGCCTGGAGCATGCGGAGTGCCGCACGCCGCGCCCCGCACGGCTCCACCAGCCGAGATGCCGGAGGGCAGCGCATGCGCTTCCACACGTACTCGAAGTTCAGCCCCGAGATGGCGGACGCCGTCGACCTGCAGTCGCTGCTCGACAAGCTCGCCGATTTCCTGCTCCAATCGGGGTTCGCCGGCGGGAAGATGCAGCACCCGTACTGGGGCGAGTTCGGCGATGAGAACGATCGCTCGATGGATGCACTGCGCGACGCCATCCTTCGCGCGCTCATGGAGAGCGGGCAGTTCACCCCCGAGATGCTCGAGGCACTGCGCGGCGAGGGCGACAGCGACAGCGAAGATGCTGGTGAAGCGCAGGCGAAGCTCGCCAAGCTGCTCGACGACATCGTGCAGCGACTCGTGAACGAAGGGTACCTCAATCTCGAGGCGCCTCCGCAGATGCCGGCGAGCCATCAGGAAGTGACGGGTCCCGGCGGGCTCGCGCGCGCCGCCTCGCGCGACGTGCAGTTCACGCTCACCGAGAAGGGGATCGACTTCCTCGGCTTCAAGACGCTGCGTCATCTGCTCGGCTCGCTCGGGAAATCGAGCTTCGGCAGCCACGACACCCAGTACCTCGCCACCGGCGTCGAGGCCGACGGCTCGACCAAGACGTACGAGTTCGGCGACACGCTCAATCTCGACGTGAACGAGACGCTGCAGAACGCGCTCGCGCGAAACGGGTCGCTCACTGTCCCGATCGATCTCGACTACAGCGATCTGATGGTGCGGCAGGCCGAGTATCGCTCGTCGTGTGCGACCGTGCTCATGCTCGACACGTCGCATTCGATGATTCTGTACGGCGAGGATCGCTTCACGCCCGCGAAGAAGGTGGCGCTCGCGCTCACGCATCTCATCCGCACACAGTTCCCCGGGGACTCGCTGCGCGTCGTCCTCTTCCACGATTCGGCGGAGGAGATTCCGCTCGCCAAGCTCGCGCAGGCGCAGGTGGGTCCGTATCACACGAACACCGCCGAGGGGCTCAAGCTCGCGCGGCGGATTCTCATGGCGCAGAAGAAGGACATGCGGCAGATCGTGATGATCACGGACGGAAAGCCGAGCGCGGTGACGCGCCCCAACGGGATGATCTACAAGAACTCGATGGGGCTCGATGCGACCGTCATCGCGGAGACGCTGCGCGAGGTGGCCGACTGCCGGCGGTGCGGGATCATGATCAACACGTTCATGCTCGCGCGCGACCGCTCGCTGGTGGAGTTCGTGAAGCGCGTGTCGGCGATCAGCCGCGGAAAGGCGTACTTCACGAACACGATGACGCTCGGGCAATTCATCCTCATGGATTTCCTGAAGCGGAAGACGCGCAAAGTGTCGTGATGGCACCGTCCCTGCCGTGATGCAGCGGCATGGACAAGCGTGACGCGCAATACACTGAAGCGAGAACCGACCTGCTGTGCGAGATGCTGAGCGCCGGCGCGTTCGACATGGACCACGAGCAGCGCCGCGACTTCGTGGCCGCCACCGTGCGTGACCTCCAGCCCCGCTACCCCGACCTGGGCGACCATCTGTGGCGCCAGCTGATCGGGAACGGAATCCGCGCAACGTACGCGGACGCGACGCTGGCGCAGGCGGCGAGGCATGGAGAGGGGGAGATGTGAGCTCTGAGCTTTGAGCTGTGAGCTTTGGGCTGTGAGTTTGGTTCTGAGCACGGAGATCGAGACCGCCGTTGGCTCGCAGCCGACTCACAACCCACAGCTCACAGCTCACAGCTCAAAGCTCACAGCCCAATCTGACCTTCCGGTCAGCTGCTTCCTCCGTGCTTCCCCCTGCACGGTAGAATTTTCCACCCTCCGGGGTACATATTTGCTCCGTGCGTTGCGATGGCGGCAACGCACGTTCGAGCGGTGCTGTTCGACCAGGCGGTGCGTGCCCCGCCCTCGATCGTGCGCCCCGGCTCTCCAGCCGCAGGCGTCGTTGGAAGGTATCGGCCGTAGTCGCGATGGGAGTTGTCTGATCGCTTCCGTTCGCCCGTCCCCCGGGCGCCCGCCTCGATGCAACGTTCCGCCAGCCTGGGAGCGTAAGCCAATCCATATATTCGTTCGTCCGTCGCCGTCCCCGCCCGACTGTGGGAAGGGACGGGCGGTGTATCATCATGTCGTCTTCGTGAGACGCCAGTGCCAACTCCGAGAAGCACCGAGCTGAAAACCGAGCCGCTCAAGAGTCAGCCGCGCACCGCACGGCGCGAGCGGAGGAACTGGAAGTTCCGCTCCTTCTTCACCGTATCCGATCGCCGCGGGCCGATGCGCTACTGGCCCCTCGGCCTCGTAATCGCCTGCGTGCTCGCGATCGCGTTCGGCACGTGGCACATGCTGCATCAGGCCGTCGTGGCGCCTGCCGTCCCCTACTCGGAGATGGCGGCCGAGATCTCGTCGCACAACGTCGCGACGCTCCACGTCGAGAATGCCGGCGCGCAGCTCACGGCCACGCTCCGCTCGCCGTACGTCGTCGATGGACATAAGGTGCAAAGCATCGTGGCGACCGTGCCCACGCGCTCGGTGTCGCTCAGCGATCTCGAGCGGTGGAGCGCATCGGGCGCGAAGGTGCAGGTGATCGAGGGAAGCGGCTCGGGCGGCGCCGAGGTCGCGCTGCGGCTCGTGGCCATACTCGCCGTGCTTGGCGTCGTGGGATTCGTGGTCGTTCGGCAGCGCATCGGGCGCGGCGTGACCGCGCGTCGCTTCATGGCGACGCCGCCCTCGCGGCAGTTGACGCTCGCCGACGTCGGTGGCGCGCGCGAGGCGCAGGCTGACCTGCGCGACGTCATCTCGTACCTCAGGAACCCGGCGCGCTTCGAGCACGTGGGCGCCAAGTGTCCAAAGGGCGTGCTCCTCATCGGACCGCCGGGCACGGGGAAGACGCTGCTCGCACGCGCGGTCGCGGGCGAAGCGGGGTGCCCCGTCATCACCGCCGCAGGCTCCGACTTCAACGAGATGTACGTGGGCGTCGGCTCGCGGCGCGTACGCGACCTCGCACGTCAGGCGCGCGAGCAGGCACCGTGTATCGTCTTCATCGACGAGTTCGATTCGCTGGGCGGCCGCCGCGGCCGGCCCAACCGTTCGGGTGAAGAAGAGATCACGCTCAACCAGCTGCTCGTCGAGTTGGACGGGATGGCGGGGAACGAAGGCGTGATCTGGATGGCGGCGACGAACCGCGAGGACATGCTCGACCCCGCGGTGCGCCGTCCGGGCCGCTTCGATCGTGTCGTCGAAGTCGGACTCCCGACGGTCAACGACCGGCTCGAGATCCTCAAGATCCACGCGTCGCGCTCGCCGTTGGGCCCCGACGTCGACCTCGAGCGGCTCGCGCAGCTCACGGTCGGTCACTCGGGTGCCGATCTCGCCAACCTGCTCAACGAGGCGGCGATCATCGCCGTGCAGGACGACAGCGAGATCATCACGAACGCGCACATCGATCAGGCGCGCGACAAGATTCTGCTCGGCCGCGTGCGCGCGGGTGTCGTCGTCACCGACGACGAGCGCCGCTTGATCGCGCTGCACGAGGCGGGGCACGCCGTGGTCGGCATGATCACCTGCCCCGAGGACAAGCTGCACAAGGTGACGATCGAGCCGCGCGGCCGCACGCTCGGCGCGGCGCACTTCGCACCGGAGTCCGACCGGCACCTGCAGCCGCGGCGCTACCTCGAGGGGATCGTCGCGAAAGCGCTGGGCGGTCGTGCAGCGGAGACCGTATTCCTCGGTCCCGATGCGGTGACGACGGGCGCCGGCAGCGATCTCATCCAGGCGACGAGCGTCGCTCGGCGGATGGTCGGGGAGTTCGGCATGAGCGATGAGGTCGGTCTCATCAGCGCTGATCCCGTCGCCCAGGGCGGCGCGCCGAGTGGCCAGCTGCAGGGCGAGATCGACAAGGCGGTCCGCGCCCTCATCACCGCGCAGTCGCAGCGCGCCGAGTCGATCGTGCGCGAACACCGCGACGCGGTGGAAGCGCTCGCGACCGCTCTGCTCGACCACGACGTGCTCGCGGCGGACGAGGTGTACGGGATCGCGGAGCGGTACGGGGTGCGGGGTGCGGGATGCGGGAAGCGGGATGCGGGAACTACGCGGGATGCGGGAAGCGGGATGCGAGAAGCGGTGGAGGCGTAAGGT
>DASSNR010000276.1:0-14710 GCA_035687925.1 Gemmatimonadaceae bacterium
ATCGATGATGTGCTCCCGTATTACCCGGATCAGCTCACGTCGTACTTCGCCTTCGAGCTCGCGGACTCGTTGATTTCGGTCGTGCGCACCGGGCGAGCGGCGGGTCTGCTTCCCGGTTTCTTGAGGATGCAGGACACGCTCCCGTCGTATCGCTGGTCGCCATTGCTCACGAACCACGACGGGACGCGCACGATGACTCGGCTGGGCGGTGATGTGGCGCGCGCGAAGGTCGCAGCGACGTTGCTGCTCACGCTTCCCGGCCTCCCCTTCGTGTACTACGGCGAGGAGATCGGGATGACAGGCGATAAGCCCGACCCTCGAATTCGCACACCCATGCAGTGGGCGCCGAGCACGGGAGTCGGCTTCACGACCGGCACGGAGTGGGAGAGCCCGCAACCGGACTCGCTCACGACCAACGTCGTGAAGGAAGACAACGATCCCAGCTCGCTCTTGAACCTCTATCGGCGACTCATCCATCTCCGGAAGGGGAACGACGCGCTGGCAACGGGCACGCTGATACCGCTCACCGCTAGTGACTCACACGTCGCCGCGTATCTGCGCCGTGCGGGTTCGCACGCCGTGCTCGTTGTGACGAACCTCGGTGATGCGCCGGTGGCCGATGTGTCGGTGAGCTCCGCCGCCGGTACGCTCGCGCCGGCGCGCTACACGGCGCGGAACCTTCTCGGCGGACCCGACGGCGATCCGCTCGAGGTGCGCGCGGACGGCCGCATCGGGAGCTACGTACCAGCGACGAGCGGCCTCGCGCCGCATGCGTATCTGGTGCTCGATCTCATCCACAGGTGACTTCCATGATCGTTCGTAGATTGTTGGGGCTGATGGTGCTCTGCAGCGTGCTCGCTGAACCGGCTGCGCTCTGTGCGCAGAACGCCCCAGGCGGCCCGGGCGAGATGCCGTCATGGACGCCCGCGAGCAAGGACGGCATCGGCACATCGCTCACCGCACAATCGAAGGTGTGGTTCACCCTGGGCGGTGGCATTCTCACCGAGGTCTACTACCCACGCGTGGACCAGGCCGATGCGCGTGGACTCGAGCTCGCGGTGAGCGACGGCAAGCGCGTGTGGATCGAGTCGCGCGACATGCGGCATGCGATCGAGCGCGTGGACACGAAGGCGCTGCTCTTCCGTCAGACGAGCCGCGACCCCGCGGGGCGCTTCACGATCACCAAGACGTACGCCACCGACCCGGACCACAACACGCTGCTCATCGACGTGACGTTCTCCGGCGCGCCGGGGCTGTCGCTCTACGCGCTCTACCATCCCGCGCTCGAGAACACCGGCTACGGCAACACCGGCTTCACGGAATCGGGCGCGCTCGTCGCCCAGAAGACAGACGTCGCCTCCGCACTCGTGGCGAGCGGCGGTTTCGCCGAAACGTCCAGCGGATTCGCCGGCGTGAACGATGGCTACCGCGATCTCCTGCTGCACCATCGACTCACGTTGCATTACGCGCACGCTGACAGCGGCAACGTCGTGCAGGTCGCGCGCATCGCTCGGCCCTCGCACTTCACGCTGGCACTCGGCTTCGGCACCACGCCCGCCGAGGCACGCGAGTCGGCACGCGCGAGTCTGGCGCGTGGCTTCGCGGCGGTGCGCACTGCATACGCCAGCGGATGGCACACGTATCTGCGCGGGCTCCGCACGGTGAGTGCGCGGTATCGCGAGCAGTTCGACCTCGCGGCCATGGTAGTGCGCGCGCACGAGGACAAGACGTACCGCGGCGCGATCATCGCGTCGATGAGCATCCCGTGGGGATTCGCCGTGTCGTCGGACAAGGCGAATGTGGGCGGCTACCATCTCGTGTGGGCGCGCGATCTCTACGAGGCGGCAACGTCACTCATGGTCGCCGGCGATTCGGCCACGGCCAGGCGTGCGCTCCGCTACCTGTTCGACGTGCAGCAGAAGAGCGACGGCAGCTTCCCGCAGAACAGCTGGCTCGACGGTCGCCCATACTGGCCCGGGCAGCAGATGGATGAGGACTCCTACCCGATCGTGCTCGCCTGGCAGCTGGGCATCACCGATCACGACACGTGGACGAAGCACATTCGTCCGGCAGCCGAGTACGTCGTCGCCCACGGACCGGCCACGCAGCAGGAGCGGTGGGAGGAGGTCGGCGGCTACTCGCCATCGACCATCGCTGCCGAGATCGCGGGGATGGTGTGCGCATCGGCTATCGCGCAGGCGAACCGCGCGGACGCGGATGCCAAGCGATACATGGACACCGCGGACGACTGGGCCTCGCATCTCGAGAGCTGGCTGGTGACGACCACCGGGCATCTCAGTCCGTCGCCGTCCCGCGGTTACTACATGCGCATCGACAACAATCAGGATCCGAATGACGGCTACAAGCTCGACGTGCACAACGGCGGTGGCACGTGGGACGAGCGCGATGTCGTCGACCAGGGGTTCATCGAGCTGGTGCGGTTGGGCATCCGGCCGGCGCGCGACACGATCATCGAGAACTCGCTGAAGGTGATCGACGCGACGATCCGCGTGCAGACGCCGAACGGCCCGGACTTCTATCGCTACAACCACGACGGCTACGGCGAGACGTGGTTCGGCGGCCCGTGGCTCGGCGAGGGCGTGGGTCGGCTCTGGCCGATCTTCGCCGGCGAGCGCGGCGAGTACGAGGTGGCGCGCGGCGGTGATCCCACGCCGTACCTGGAGGCGATGATGCACTTCGCGAACGATGGCGGGATGATCCCGGAGCAGGTGTGGGATCGCTCCAATCCCGGCAACACCGACTTCGAGTTCGGCGAAGGAACCGGCAGCGCAACGCCGCTCGTGTGGAGCATGGGGCAGTTCATGCGCCTCGTCGTGGACGCGCAGGAGAAGCGCATCGTCGAACAGCCGTCGATCGTCGCCGAGCACTTCCTGAAGAACGTAGCCAATCGATGATCGGCGCGCGCGCCGGCGGGTGCGCACGCGTGCTGCGCCCGCTTCGCCGGCGTGGGGCTCGCGTCGCGCTCGTCGCCGCGGCGCTCGCCATCGCTGCTCCCGCTGCGCACGCGCAGCGTCGTCTCGCACACGCCGATCGCGCACTCAGCCGCGCGAGCGGAAGTGCCGCGTTCCCATCGCCCGCCACCCGCGCCGTCTATCTCGATACGGACGGCGTCATCCGCTGGCGCGACGACCACCGCGAGGTCACGCTCTTCGGCGCCAACTACGTGCTCCCCACCGCCTCCGATTACCGCGCCGCCGGCTACCTGCACGCCGATCGCAAGAAGATGATCGATGAGGACATGGCGCACTTCGCGCGCATGGGGTGGGACGGGATGCGCCTCACCTTCTGGGGCGACTGGGAGGCATCCGACAGCGCGGGCAACCTGATCGACAACGATCACCTCGATCTGCTCGACTATCTGATCGCCCGGGCGCGGGAGCGCGGCATCTACATGCTGCTGAGCCCCATTCAGCTCTACGGCTCCAACTGGCCCGACGCGCTCGACGACACGACGCAGCCCGGCTTCGGCCGCCACTTCGGCAAAGCGCGTATGGGCACCGACTCGGCGGCCATCGCGGCGCAGGTCAACTACCTGCGACAGATCCTGAATCACGTGAACCGCTACACCGGTGTCGCGCTCAAGGATGAGCCAGCCATTCTGTTCATCGAGCTGGTGAACGAGCCGTGGCATCATCCTGAGGATCTCGCGGGCTCCGTGCGCTACATCAACGCGCTCACCGACGCGGTGCGCAGCACGGGGTGCACCAAGCTCGTGTTCTACAACGTGAGCCAGGACTTTCGCATCGCCCGGGCGATTCGTCAGTCGCACGCGCAGGGTGTGACGTTCGGCTGGTATCCCACCGGGCTCAATGCCGGTCACGAGCTGCACGGCAACTATCTCCGCACGGTGGACGACTACCCCGACATGCGGAGACCCGAGCTCGCGCATCTGCCGCGCATCGTCTACGAGTTCGGCACCGCCGACCTGCGCACCGGCACCATGTATCCAGCGATGGTGCGCACGTTCCGGTCGGTGGGCGCGCAGTTCGCCGCGATGTTCGCCTACGACATGCTCGAGACGGCGTCACGGAACCTCGCGTGGCAGACGCACTACCTGAACCTGGTCTACACGCCGCGCAAGGCGATGAGCGCGGTGATCGCGGCCGAGGCCATGCACCGATTGCCGCGGTTGCAGACGTATGAGGCGTATCCGGCGAACACGCGCTTCGGCGACGTGCACGTGTCGTACGAGGGCAACCGGAGCGAGCTCGTTTCGCGGGACGCGTTTCTGTACGCGGGCTCGACGTACGCGACGCCGCCCGATGTCTCGACGCTCACGCGCATCGCCGGGTACGGCTCGTCACCGATCGTGACCTACGACGGGCGGGGCATCTACTTTCTCGACAAGGTGCGCGCAGGGGTCTGGCGTCTCGAGGTGTATCCGGACGCCGTGCCCATCGCCGATCCCTTCGAGCCGCCCAACCCCGACAAGATCGTGACGCGTGCGATCAGCCGCGCGTGGCCGATGACGGTGGCACTCCCGGAGCTTGGGAAGACATTCGCGGTTCAGCCGGTCACGGCAGGGAATGCGCGGGTCACACGCGCAGTCGATGGTCGCTTCACGGTGACGCCGGGCGTGTACGTGTTGAGCGCGAGCGGTCCGGTGGATGTCGCAACACTTCCCGCGTGGCTCGGCCATCTGCGCTTCGATGAATACCACGCACCGCCGCCCGATTCGTTACCGCCGTCGGTACAGTCGCTCGCGGCGCCCGAGTACGTGGCGGGGCGCACCGCGGAGATCCGGACACGCGTCGTCGATCGCACGCCGCCGGATTCGGTCACGCTCTTCATCCGTCCACTGGGCGGTGGGATCTACCGGGCGTTCGCTATGCACCCTGCCGGCGGCTACGAGTACTCGACGGCCCTGCCCGCATCCGCGTTGCGTGAGGGACCGTATGAATTCGTGGTCACGATGTTCCGCGGCGACTCCGCCATCACCTTCCCGAGCGGGCTGCATCTCGCGCCGAACGCGTGGGACTACTACGCCCACACGTCGTGGCCGCTGCACGTCGCCGACGCACGCACACCGCTCACGCTCTTCACTCCCGCGCGCGATGCGTCGCGTCTCGCCTTCACACGCATCGGCGACGCGGGACGACGCGGACTCTTTCGACTCGCCATCTCCAGCGTGACGGGTCGGCCCGTCTTTCACTACGAGCTGCCGCGCGATGCCGCGGGTGATGGTCCGTCGGACTACACAGCGTCGCTCGTGATCGCGGATCGCATCCAGTCGCGCGAGGAAACCATTGCCGGCGCACGCGACGTACGAGTGCGGGTGCGCAGCACCGGCTCCCGCGCACTGTTGCACCTCACGCTCATGGAGGACGACGGCACGAGCTGGAGCGCCGCCGTGCCGGTGGACAGCAGTTGGCGCGACCGGTCGATTCCGCTCAGCGCCTTCACGATCGCCCGAGGCGTCAAGCTGCCGGAAGGATTCCCAGGTGAGTGGAACTATTGGGTAGGGCCCGCGGAGGGTCGCGGCGGCGCGGGCGACCATTTGCGGCTCGACCATGTGGAGCGGCTGCAGCTCTCTCTGCGGCGCGAGAACGGCGACACGGTCACACCGGCCAATGACGGCGTGGAGATCGAGTGGGTCGCGTTGGGGTTCGGGGAGGGAAGCGACAGCGAATAGCATCGCGGCCTCTGGCCAGATCGCCGCCCGCGCGCGATTCTCTACGGTGTCCGATCTTCACACCACCGCCGAGAGGGATCCCGTGACCGACGCCGACGAGCTGCTCGCGCAGACACAGACCGAACTGGAGAGCATCGACTACGACGAAGAACAGAGCGGCATGGATCGCCGGCACTTCGTCTTCTTCTCACTCGTCGCTGCTGCTGCCGCGACGCTCGGCGTGGAGCCGGCGCAGGCGGAGAAGATCGGAAGCGCCGCGGCCCGCGCCGGCAGTCGGTTCCCCATGCAGCAGCAACCGGCGCCGCTTCCGCTCGGAAACGGCGAGCCCCCCGCCTTGCACTTTTCACCCAATCCCGCCGGCACCGGCGCATTGATGGAAAAGGTCGTGCGCGAGCACGGGCCTGGAGCGTTCGAGCGTGCCGTCTTCACCGTGGAGCCGTGGACCGGTCCGGTGCCCACGTCCGATGAAGAGATCGCGTTCCTCCCCGCGCACCGACTCTCGGCGCTCATCAAGGCGCGCAAGCTCACCTCGGCGCGACTCACCGATATCTACCTGAAGCGGCTCGCGCGGCTCAACCCCACGCTGCTGTGCGCCGTGACGATCATGGAGCGCGAGGCGCGCGCCGCGGCGGCGCAAGCGGACGCCGAGCTCGCCGCGGGGCACGATCGCGGTCCGTTGCACGGCCTCCCCTACGGGATCAAGGACCTGTTCGCCACCAAGGGCGTGCCTACCACGTGGGGCGCGAAGGATTTCGAGAACCGGATCATCGACGAGGACGCCGAGGTTGCGGTGCGCCTGCGCGAGGCCGGCGCGGTGTTGATCGCCAAGCTCGCGACGGGACTCTTCGCGCAGGACGACCAGTGGTTCCGCGGGCGCACGAACAATCCGTGGAATCTGGTGCAGGGCTCGAGCGGCTCATCGGCCGGCCCGGCGTCGGGGACGGCGGCGGGGTGCGTCGCCTTCGGCATCGGCACCGAGACGTCGGGGTCGATCGTGTCGCCGAGCATCCGGTGCGGACTGAGTGCGCTCCGCCCCACGTACGGGCGCGTGAGCCGCTACGGCGGAATGGTGCTCGCGTGGTCGCAGGACCGTGTCGGTCCCATCTGCCGCACCATCGAAGACTGCGCGATGGTGTTCAACGTGCTGCACGGCGTGGACGAGAAGGACCCGTCGACGGTGACGATGCCATTTCACTTCGATCGGAGCATCGACCTCGCGTCGCTGCGCGTGGGCGTCGACGCGCACGCGCCGCAGGAGTTCGTGGCGAAGCTGCGCGAGCTCGGCGTGAAGCCCATCACCATCGGCGATCGTCCGACGGTGCCGGGGCTCAGGGGCGGCGGACTGGGTGTCGAAGATGCAGCGGCGTTCGATGAGTATGTGCAGCGCAAGGCGAAGGAGATCGGACTGGATCTGAACGCGTTGCCGGAGCGCAGCGCGCGCGACGCGAGCTCGTACGCGGCGCGCGGAGGTGCCGGCACTCCGACGAACGGCGCCGGCGCACGCTCCGCACCGGCCAATCCCATGGCGCCGGCCGACTGGAATCCGCGCTTCGTTCGCGGCCGGACCACGACCGGGCTGGACTTCCTCCAGACGGAGCGGCGCCGGTACGTCCTCCTCCAGAAGTGGGCCGAGTTCATGAAGGATCTCGACATGTTCATCGGCTCGCCGTACGCGGACGTGGGGGCGAACGCGCAGACGGGTCACCCCTGCACGGTGGTGCCCTACAAGTTCGACGTGCCCGAGCAGCGCACTCGCCGCGACGAGAAGCCGCTCGATCTCAAGGCGCAGCCCATCTGCGCGACGATCGTTGGCAATTTGTTCAACGACGACATGATCCTCTCGGTGGCGCACCAGTTCCAGGTGCACGACGATACGGTGTCGAAGCATCCGGCGCTGTAACGCGGCTCGGCGCTTCGCTGTCGAGTCGACTCCGCCGGTCAACGTTCGCGTCGTGTCTCGTCGCCACGCTCTCCTGCGCGCGATTGTCGCGCTCGGCGTCCTCGTCGCCGCCGCTCGCGTCCGTGCGCAGGAGACAGTGCCCTACCGGGATTCGACGCTCTCCATCGATGCGCGCGTGCACGACCTGCTCGCGCGCATGACGCTCGAGGAAAAGTTCTGGCAGCTGTTCATGATCCCCGGCGATCTCGACGATTCGACGCACGACTACTCGCACGGGGTGTTCGGGCTGCAGATCGACATGAAGCCCGCGAGCGATCCGGCCGCGACGGACGCCAGCATCCACCGCACCGCGCCGCGCTCCGATGCGAGCGCCGCCGAGCGCTCCAGCGCCGACCGCCGCGCCGCCGATGCCGGCCGCGCGCACGCCGAGCGCATCGATGACATCCAGCGCTACTTCGTCGAGCACACTCGGCTCGGCATCCCGATCATCCCGTTCGATGAAGCGGTGCACGGGCTGGTGCGCGCGGGCGCGACGGACTTTCCGCAGGCCATCGCGCTCGCGGCCACGTGGGACACGGCACTCGTGTCGCGCGTGGCCACCGCCATCGCGGCGGAGACGAGGAGTCGCGGCATCCGGCAGGTGCTCTCGCCGGTCGTGAATATCGCGAGCGATGTACGGTGGGGGCGCGTGGAGGAGACGTACGGCGAGGATCCCTATCTCGCGTCGGAGATGGCGGCCGTCTTCTCGAGCGCGTTCGAGCGTGCGGGTGTCATCGCCACGCCCAAGCACTTCGTCGCCAACGTCGGTGCGGGCGGGCGCGACAGCTACCCGATCGACGTGGACGCGCGCACGCTCGAGGAGACGTACTTCCCGCCGTTCCGTGCGGCGATCGATCGTGGTCATGCACAGTCGGTGATGTCGGCGTACAACTCGGTGGACGGCGTGCCGGCGACGCAGAACCACGCGCTGCTCACCGAGACGCTGAAGCGCGCGTGGGGCTTTCGGGGCTTCGTGATCTCGGACGCCGCGGCGACCGGCGGCGCGACGGTGCTGCATCACACGGAGCCGAACACGCCGGCCGCGACGCGCGATGCGCTCGACGCGGGGCTCGACGTGGTCTTCCAGTCCTCGTGGGAGCAGTATCGCCCGTACTGGCGCGCATTCAGGGACTCGCTCATCGCGCCGGCGGTGATCGACAGCGCCGTCGCGCGCGTGCTGCGCGCGAAGTTCGCCATCGGGCTCTTCGAGCATCCGTACGGCGACCCCGATCGTGCGGCGGCCGAGTCCGGGAATCCGACGCACCGCGAGCTTGCGCGCACCGCGGCGCGCGAGGGGATCGTGCTGCTGAAGAACGACGCCGGTCTCCTCCCGCTGAGCACGCGGGTGCGGCGCGTGGCCGTCATCGGCGCGGATGCGATCGAGGCGAGGACCGGCGACTACAGCGGCCCCGGCGTCGAGCGCGTGTCGATCCTCGATGGCGTGCGCGCGGCACTGCCGCACGATACACGCGTCACCTTCGCGCCAGGACCGGGGCGCGCATCTCCGGAATACGTGACGGTCCCGGCCGCTGCGCTCTCGTCGTCGTCCGGCGACTCGATCGTCGCCGGGCTGCATGGTGAGTACTTCGACAACAACCGACTCGACGGCGCGCCGCGCGTCGTGCGCATCGACCCGCAGGTGAGCTTCGGCTGGACGCTCAACTCCCCCGCGCGCGGCATCCCCTTCGATTGGTACTCGGTGCGCTGGACGGGGACGATCACCGTCCCCAAGGGGAGCCCATCGGTCACCCGACTCGGCGTCGAGGGGAACGATGGCTACCGGCTCTGGCTCGACGGCAAGCTGCTCATCGACGACTGGCGCAAGCAGAGCTACCGGACGACGCTGCGCGATGTCGTGCTGCGCCCGGGGGTGCGGCACACGCTGCGCCTCGAGTACTTCGAGAGCACCGGCAACGCGCGGCTGAAGCTCGTCTGGAATGCCGGTGTGAAAGACGACTGGCGCCACGCCATCGACAGCGCCGTCACGATCGCGAGACGTGCGCAGGTCGCCATCGTCGCCGCGGGAGTGGAGGAGGGCGAGTTCGAGGACCGCGCGCATCTCTCGCTGCCGGGTCATCAGGAGCAGCTCATCCGCGCGGTCGCAGCCACCGGGACGCCGGTGGTCGTGGTGCTCGTGGGCGGGAGTGCGATCACGATGCGCGACTGGATCGACAGCGTCCGCGCGGTGATCGACGCGTGGTATCCGGGCGAGCAGGGAGGCAACGCCGTCGCCGATGCGTTGTTCGGCGATGCCGATCCGGCGGGGCGATTGCCGATCACCTTCCCGATGTTCGAGGGGCAGCTCCCACTCGTCTACGACCACAAGCCCACCGGTCGCGGCGACGACTACGTCGACCTCACCGGCCAGCCGCTCTTCCCGTTCGGCTTCGGGCTGAGCTACACGACGTTCGACTACTCCGCGCTGTCAATCTCACCGGATTCGATCGCCGCGAGCGGGAGCGCGCGCGTGAGCTGTCGCGTCACGAACACGGGGACGCGCGCGGGCGACGAGGTGGTGCAGCTCTACATCCACGACGAGTTGGCGAGCGTGGCGCGCCCCGTGATGCAGCTCGCCGGCTTCACGCGCATCCACCTCGCGCCCGGCGAATCGCGAGAAGTGACGTTCACGCTCGACTCCACGCAACTCGCGCTCATCGATCAGCAGATGCACCGCGTCGTGGAGCCGGGTGCGTTCCGCGTGATGGTCGGCGCATCATCGAAGGACATCCGGCTGCGCGGAATGCTCGTGGTGCAGTAGCGCATCCGCCGCCCGCGCATCGGCGGCGACGCGTGTCATGACCGGCAGGGCGAAGTCGAGCAGCTCGCGTGCGCGCAGAAGGTACGATCGTGCGTCGCCGACTTTGTCGCCGCTGTTCGCCGAGGCGGCGAGATAGCTGTCCACGATCCTCGCGAAGAAGCGGTCCGGCCAGTTCGCGTGCGCGCCGTCGTCCGCCGTATTGAACTCCTCCATGTCGCGCCACACGCGCGCGCCGTGCTCGGCGATCGGGACCTTGAAGCGCGCGACGCGTTTGCCGGGAATGTCGACGATGTGCTCCGCATAGTGAAGAAACGTGACCGTGTCGTGGTCGCAGCCGAGGAGCAGGATCTTGCCGTCGAGCTCGACGAACCGGTCGAGTGCGGAGCCCCGTCCGAAGGCGTAATTCCACGGCTGGTGCGAGAGCAGATAATCGGCGTGCCGGCCCCAGACGACGAAGCGTGTCACGTGCTGATTGACGCGCGAGCCCGGATACGTGCGCAGGAATTCGACGAGTATCCCGTTGCTCCGGTCCGACCGCGCGGTTTCGGCATCGAAAGGCGGGAGCTTCTCGAGAAGCTCCGCCTCCTCGTCGGGCGACAGGTTCCCGCGCCCCACTTCGTCGACGTAGCGCGGACAGCCGGCGTACATCATGAGCGTCCCATCCGCCGTGAGCGCGTCCTTGAGCGCGAGGTGGATCTCGTCCGGCCCGCCCGCGATCGCGCCGGCGGCGCGCACCGAAGCGTGCATCATCACGACGTCGCCCGGCGCGACGCCGAGTGCGCGGAAGTCAGCGGCGAGCTGGGGGCGGGAATACATGGGCCATCCGTCTCACGTCGACCGGTATCGTCCGCCGTGCCGCGACCGATCGAGGGCGCACCACGAGCAGCGGTGCTTCACCGCGTGCTCAATCGTCGGCGGCACACGCGCGCAGCGCATCGACGTCGGCGGACACGATGATGTCCAGGTGCCGCGTGATCTTCTCGATCGGCCAGTCCCACCACGCGATCGACTGCAGCACGTCGATCACATCGCTCGGGAAGCGCTGCTTCAACGGCTTCGCGGGGTTGCCGCCGACGACGGTGTACGGAGGCACATCACTCACCACGACGGAGCGCGTCGCGACGATGGCGCCGTTGCCGATCCTGACGCCGGGCATCACCATCGCGTCGTAGCCGAGCCAGACATCGTTCCCGACGATGGTGTCCCCCTTGAACGGCAAGTCGCCGGGCTGGGGCATCACCTTCTCCCAGCCGTTGCCGAAGATCTGGAACGGATAGGTCGAGATCCCCGAGAGTTTGTGGTTCGCGCCGTTCATGATGAACTTCACGCCCCGGGCGATCGCGCAGAACTTTCCGATGATCAGCTTGTCGCCGATGAACGGGAAGTGATAGAGCACGTTCCGCTCGAAGTTCTCGGCGTCCTCCGGGTCGTCGTAATAGGTGTAGTCGCCGATGATGATGTTCGGATTCCGCACGGTGTTCTTGATGAAACACACCTGCGGGAAGCCGTCCATCGGGTGCACGGTGTAAGGGCTTGGACCAGTCAACAGGCTCCTCCACGTGTGATGTCGATGGTCGCCGCGTGCTCCTACGTCAACTCGACCTTGGCGAACGCCTCGAGCATCTCGTGCTCCGACTTGGGCTGCAGAATGCTGTGCGCCGCGAACTCGTCCCGCTGCGGATACGTGGTGCTCCGCACGCGCTCGGCGGCCGCGGTGAGATCGTACGGCGTGCGCCGCAGCTGCACGTTGGGCCCGAGCAGCAGCCAGTACGCACCCGGGTCGCCGAAGGGCATCCCCACACTTCCCGCATTCACGACGCGCACGCCGCCGATCGTGCGAGCGTATTGCATGTGCGTGTGGCCGCAGACGACCAGCGGCACATCCAGTCCCTCGAAGATCGGGCGGAGCCGAGCCTCGGGCGTGAGGTTGGTGAAGATCTGCGTGTCGCTGCGCGGCGTCGCATGGCAGAAGAGCACCACGCCCAGCCCGGGAATCTCGACGCGGAACGTTTGTGGCCAACGCTCCAGGATCTGCCGCTGCTCGTCGCCGAGCTGTTCCGCGACCCATGCAACGATCTCCTGCGCCTGCGCGGGGAGCGCATCGCTCTCGCGTCCCGCCATCCGGTCGAGCACGGCGCGGTCGCCGTTGCCGCGGATGAACTGCACCGGACGATCGAGCGCCAGCAAGCGCTCGAGTGTCTCGCTCGGCATGGGGCCCGGGAACACATCGCCACCGATCACCACCTGGTCGACGTCTGCCTGCCGGACCTCATCGAGCACGGCGTCGAGCGCCGGAAGATTCGCGTGGATGTCGTAGAGTGCGGCGACACGCATGACACATTCCTCGTGACTCGGCGTGGAGCGGATAGCTACGAGAAGTTATCGATCCGCCGCTCGCGTTCCACCATGCCGCTCGAGCAGCGACGCGATCCCCTCGGCGCCTCCCACGAGTGCGATATCCAGCGGCGTGCACCCATTGCCCGCCACCAGATTCGGATCGGCGCCATGCTCGAGAAGAAACGTCACGAGCTGCTCGCGGGCCGACGGATCGTGCGCGTGTCTCCCGGTAACGTCCTCGTAGTACGGCCACGCCGCCCAGTGCAGCGGCGCGCTCTGCGGGATGTCCCACTGGTCGATCTGGACATTGACCGACGCCGGATTCGCACGCACCAGAGCGACGACGTGCTCCCGCAGATCGAAACACACCGCGTCGTGCAGGTCGATTTGGCAGTGCGAGCGCATCCACTCGACGACCGCGGTCTGCACGTTGTGTTGCGCCCACGACAGCGGCGTCGCGTGGAACGGGTTGTCGCGATTGCTCATGTTCGCGCCTCTGGCCACGAGGCGCTGCACCATCGGCAGATCCCCGTCCCACGCGGCGCGGTGCAGGACCGTGCCGTTGTTGACGCCGGTCACATTCCAGTTGCCATCCTTCTCGAACAGAAAGTCGACGGCATCGCGCTCGCCGCGGACATACGCGAAGAGCAGCGCCAACCCGATGGCGTCGCGTTCGCTCATCGTCCTGCCGCGCCGGGTCGGACACGCGCGCAACCGGCCAGCGTCGTCGAACGCCGCCCGCAGCGGTGCCATTCTCCCCAGCCCCGCCGCGGCAACGAGATCGAGCTCGGCGCCGAGCTCGATCATCTTCTCCGCAGCGCGCGGCGCGTGGTTGGCGAGCGATGCATCCAGCGCGCCCGCCCGCTTCACGTCGAGCGTCGCGCCGTAGGACAGGAGCAGATCCATGAGCGGACCCGAGACAGCCATGTCGCTGGCCTGCTTGCCCGTCGTGACCAGACCCATCGTCGTGCCGGGCGGAACGCTCAGCGTCTCGGCATGCACATCGGCGCCGGACTCGAGCAGCAGCCGCGCGATGTCGACGATGTTCGATGGCAACGGCGCATCACGGTACGGATTCCCGGCGACATGATGCAGCAACGTAGCGCCGGCGAAATAGCCATACGACGCATCGAGATTCGTCCGCGCATGCACGAGATCGGGCGTCGCGGCGATGATGGCGCGCAATCGCGCGACATCACCCGCGTCCAGCGCCGCGAGCGCATCGCCGAAGCGAGGGTGCGGCGTGATGTGCGCGAAGCGATCAGGCATCTCGATGAATGATCGAAGCCGGACTCCGAAATCCGCTGGGGCAGATCGTGACCGCAGAACGTTACTTCAGCGCGCCCGCCTCCTTGAGCGCCGCGGCGCCACCCACGACCGGGATGCTGAACGAGCTGTGATCCAGATCGATCGTCAGCGCCGTCCCGGGCTGCGGCCACACCGTGAACTCGCGATCGCTCGACATGATCATGACGGCGATGCGCTTTCCAGCCGGGATGATCTCGTCGTCGGGCTCGATGTCGAACGTCAGGTCGTAGAACTTCCCCGGCACGAGCTTCTCGCCCGGGAGCTTCGAGTCGTAGTTCCCGCCGTGCGTGAGCGAGCGGTAGTTCTGCGGATCGGCCCAGCCGCGCGTGATGAGCCCTTCCTGGATCGAGGTGCCGATCGTCGTCGAGTCGAACGGCAGCTGCACGAGCCACACCGTGAGATTCGCTGCGGGCTTGCTCGACGCGAGCCGCAGCGTGATGCGCGTGGTCCCCGAGATGTGCACGGTGTCGGTGAGCGGCGCGGTCGCGTAGAGCAGACGATGCTCCGACTGCGCGGCGGACGCGAGCGCGCTCCCGCTGAACGAGACGTCATCGATCAGCTGCTCGGTGCCCTGCTTCGCCGGCGCCGTGAGACTCAGCGCACCGATCGCGTTTCCGCCGGCCACCGGGTGCAGCTCGACCATCTCCGAACCGGGCACCGGGAAATCCGCGTACGGCGTCGGCGGCGTGCGCGGTGGACGCGGACCACGGCGCAT